>CALGGP010000271.1 GCA_937915885.1 uncultured Selenomonadales bacterium
AAATTTTTTTCCGAACCCCGACGGTTATCGATGGGAAGATAAAAAAATCAGAAGAAGGCATCGATCCCGTTGTCGACGAAAACTTTTCGGAACGCCGACAAATCCTCGGGATGTAACGACTTCACGCCCGCATAATCATACTCCCGACTCAACTGCTCATATTTTTTTTCCCCGAACTGATGAAACGGCAACAGTTGCACTCGAGCGCTCCCGACTTCCTTCAGCCGTCGCACGAACCCGAGCGCATCGTCCGTCGAGTCGTTGTAATTCGGAATCACCGGCAGACGCGGCAACACTTCTTTACCTATCTCGATCGCATGCCTCATGTTGCGAAGGATCGGCACGTTCGAGACGCGCGTCGCTTTTTTGTGTCGAGCCTCGTCCCAATGCTTGATGTCGAACAACAGCAGATCAATCCACTCGATCACGCGATCGAACACCGCCGGCGACGCAAAGCCCGTCGTCTCGATCGCCGTGTGAATGCCGCGCGCCTTTAATGCTTTCAACAGCGCGATCGCAAACTCCGGCTGCATCATCGCTTCGCCGCCGCTGAGCGTCACGCCGCCGCCCGACTCCTCGTAAAACGGCTCGTCTTGCATCACAACTCTCATGATTTCCTCGACCGTCCGACGTTTGCCCTCGGTTTTGAGCGCATGCGCCGGACATTTTTCAACACAAATCCCGCGCTCCGAGCACACGCCCGAGCCCGAACATTTTCTGTGATCGATCACGATCGCGCCGTCGACATTTTTGATCGCCATCGTCGGACAACTCCGCACGCACGTCCGACATCGGCGGCATTTTTTTTCGTCCCACATGATTTGAAGTCGCGGCTCTTGACTTTCGGGATTGGCGCACCAACCGCAAGCCAGCGGGCAACCCTTGAAAAACACGACCGTCCGAATGCCCGGTCCGTCGTTGATCGAAAACTTTTGGATGTTGAAGATCATTCCGTGCATAAAATTTGCCCCCGATCGATTGATATAATCGAATTATGGCGCATTGACTTTCGATTGTAAATGGATTATATTTTGGTCAACGAATCGACGGGGGCGATGAGCGATGAAACTTTTGACGGTCGACGTCGACGGGACGTATATTCGATACGCGTGCATGGACGAGCGCATGACGATCGAGCGGCGCGGAAAAATTTTTACTCCGCAGGACGGTCGCGAGCAACTGATTGAATCGATCGCTCGACTGTTTGAGGCGGTCGGCGACGCCGAGGGGATTGCGATCGCGATGCCCGGGATCATCGACGCCGAGCGCGGCTACTGTCGAATGGGCGGCGCGCTCAAGTACAACGACGATTTTTATTTTCGGCGCGCGCTCTACGAACGTTGTCGGACGACGATCCACATCGAAAACAACGCCAAGTGCGCGGCGATGGCGGAGGCGGCGGTGGGCAGTCTGAGCGACGTTGCGGACGGATTTTTTCTGAGCTTCAGCACGATGGTCGGCGGCGCTTACATTCGCGATCATCGCGTTTACGGCGGCAAACATTTCGCGGCGGGCGAGGTCTCGTATATCGTGATGGATCGCGATGGCGTGCCGAGCGCCGAAAATGTTTGGGGAAAAAATTGCGGCTTGCCTCAACTGCTCGAGAGTTATGCGACGGCAACGGGCATGGACATTGAAACCGTCGACCTGCAGACGATTTTCGACGCGGTTGCCAAAAACGACGCGGCGGCGGTCGATTGTCTCAACAAATACGTCGGCGCGATTGCCGTCCGCATCTTCAACATTCAGACCGTGCTCGATCCCGAAAAATTTTCGATCGGCGGCGAAATTTCGGCTCAACCGTTGTTTATGGACAGTCTTCGTCGACGGCTGAAGGAACTTTACGCGGCATGCCCCTATAACATTCCGTCGGCAGAAGTCGTTGCCGGCAAATTTCAAACCGACGCGAATTTGATCGGCGCACTGCAATTTTATTTGGCGTCAAGGAAAGGATGAGGTTTATGGCGGAGAACAAAGAACTGTTCGGTGAGCTCACTCCGCGAATGAAAATTTTCCGCGAGAGTGTCTTGAATGAGCAACCATACGTCGATGCGGAGCGCGCGGTGCTGGTGACGGAGGCGTATCGCGCGAACGAGGCGCAACCGAATGTGATCAAGCGGGCGCGCGGGCTCGAACACATTCTCGAAAACATGACGATCTACATCGAGCCGCAAACGCTGATCGTCGGCAATCAGGCGACGAAGAATTACAACGCGCCGGTTTTTCCCGAGTACACGATGCATTTCATCATCGACGAGCTTGACAAGTTCGAGTTGCGCGACGGCGATCGTTTCTACGTCACGGACGCCGACAAAAAAATTTTGCGCGAGATCGCTCCGTATTGGAAGAACAATTGCCTGCACGATCGGGGCGTGGCGCTGTTGCCCGATGAAGTGCTCGACGTTTTACCGTCGCTGGGCATGGAAGGCAAATTGAATGCCGGTCCCGCGCATATCGCCGTCAACTATGATCGATTGCTCCGCGAAGGATTGATCGGCTACGAAAAACGCACGCGGCAACTCAAAAGCGATCTCGATCTTTCCGATCCCGCGTCCATCGACAAGTATCAATTTTATAAAGCTGTGCTGATTGTCATCGACGCCGTCAAAAAATTTGCCGACCGTTATTCAAAGTTGGCGTCGGAGCTGGCGTCGAAGGAAACCGATCCCGATCGTCGGGCGGAGCTTGAGGAGATCGCGCGCATCTGTCAAAAGGTGCCGTATCAGCCGGCTGAAACTTTCCACGAGGCAATTCAAGCCGTCTGGTTGATCCACGTCGTGTTGCAGATCGAATCGAACGGGCATTCGCTGTCCTACGGGCGCTTCGACCAATTCATGTATCCTTACTACAAACGCGACATCGACTCCGCGCGGATCACTCGCGATCAGGCGCTCGAACTGCTCACCAACCTTTGGATCAAATCTCTCACCGTTCAAAAAATCCGTTCGCAGGGACATTCGCTGTCGAGCGCGGGCTCGCCGATGTATCAGAACGTGACGATAGGCGGTCAGACCGTCGACAAAAAAGACGCCGTCAACGAGCTGTCGTTCGCAGTCATGCACAGCATTGCGCAGACGCGTTTGACGCAACCGAATTTAACCGTCCGCTATCACGCCGACATCGATCCGGAGTTCATGAAACAGGCGATCGAAGTGATGAGGCTCGGCTTCGGCATGCCCGCGCTCAACAACGATGAAATAATTATTCCGTCGTTCATCGATTGGGGCGTCGACGAAAAGGACGCGTATAATTACAGCGCGATCGGTTGCGTCGAGTGCGCGGTGCCCGGCAAATGGGGCTATCGTTGCACGGGCATGAGTTATCTCAACTTCCCGCGGCTGCTGATGTGCACGATGAATGACGGGGTCGACCTGACGAGCGGCAAGAGATTCGTCGCGGGCTCGGGCTATTTCAAAGACATGACGAGTTTCGAGCAATTGATGGCGGCGTGGGACAAAACGATTCGCGAGATGACGAAATACAGCGCGATTGTCGAGAACGCGATCGACGAGGCGACCGAGCATGAGGTTCCCGACATTTTGTGCTCGACGTTGACGGACGATTGCATCGGGCGCGGCAAGTCGATCAACGCGGGCGGCGCGGTCTACGATTACATCAGCGGGCTGCAGGTCGGGATTGCGGACATGGCTGATTCGCTCGCGGCGATCAAAAAGTTGGTGTTCGAGGACAAAAAAATTACGCCGTCGGAGTTGTGGGACGCGCTCATTGACAATTTCGAGTCGGAGCCGAGCAAACGGATTCAAGAGATGCTGATCAATGACGCGCCGAAGTACGGCAACGATGATGATTACGTCGACAATCTGATAGTGGAGGCGTATGCGCCTTACATCGACGAGATCAAGCGATATCCGAATACGAGATATCATCGCGGACCGATCGGCGGGATTCGATATGCGGGAACGTCGTCGATCAGCGCGAATGTCGGTCAGGGCATGGGGACGCCTGCGACGCCGAACGGTCGGAAGGCGCGGGAGCCGCTTGCCGAGGGTTGCTCGCCCGCGCATAATGCGGACAAAAACGGTCCGACGGCGGTGTTTAAGTCGGTGTCGAAGTTGCCGACGGCGAAGATCACGGGCGGAGTGTTGCTCAATCAAAAAATGACGCCGCAAATCCTGTCGAAGGACGAGAACAAACTGAAGTTGATCATGCTGATACGGACGTTTTTCAATCGGCTGCACGGCTATCACGTGCAATATAATATCGTCGACCGCGCGACGCTGCTCGATGCGCAGGCTCATCCCGAGCGGCACAAAGATTTGATCGTGCGCGTGGCGGGCTACAGCGCATTCTTCAACGCGTTGTCGAAGGCGACGCAAGATGATATCATCGATCGAACAGAGCAGACGCTTTAATCCGCGCGGCTCGACGGGGCGACGATAAAAAGGGCGCCGCCGTCGCCCCCACCCACCACGGTCGGCGCCCAACGGAGTATGAGGTTCCCACCCGCGCCGGCGGCGCCCGCCACACTCGATCGAAGGTGATACCTTCACTGCATCGTGGTCGGCGTGGTGCTTTCGGGGGATTGGGGGCTTGCCCCTAATGGGTGGGTGGGCGGGAGAAAAAA
>CALGGP010000272.1 GCA_937915885.1 uncultured Selenomonadales bacterium
AAAGATTTCCGTGCGCAATCATTGACGCTCGCCCTCCTCACCGTTGAGATCCATGTCTTTGAAGACGACATGAGTCAACAGAAAGGTCAGGACGATCGCCATCGCCCATACTCCGATCGAGCCGAGCACCGCCCACAACGGCAGATGCATGATCTTGACGTCGAGCCCCGCCGTGCCGAAGCCGGCGACGAGCCAGAACAGTATCAGCGCGAGGAGTGCCGCGCCGGTGAAGGCGGCTTCGCGTCTGATCTGCAAATACTTTTGTTTGTCCGACATAATGATTACCTCCGTCTCGTTCGATCCGATTGATCGATACGAGCGTAAAATTTTTAATCCCGCCCGTTCATTTGCCGTCGGAATAATATCCGATCGAGAAGTCGAACTGCGGATAGAGTAACTCTACAAGCTGCTGATTCTTCTCTTTGAAGTCGAGAATAATGAATCCGACGATCGCCTCGGTGTAATCGTTGCGAGTCACGAAAATATTTTTGCGCACTTCTTCCGACGACGAATCGCGTTGACTGCCCAAGAATACATGCATCACGTCGTGATCGGCATCGTATTTATTCTCCTGATAGCCTCTGTATTTCGGCTCATCCGACATCATAAACAATCCACTCCTTTTTTGCTTCGCCCTTTAATTTCCGCTCGACAATCCAAGTGACTACTTCGTTCGGTTCGCGATCGGTATACACGATCACCCGCATGTTTCGGATTTTCTTCAAATCGGTTCCGTTGTTCGCCAAAATGATCCGATAGTAAATGTGCCGATCATGATCCGTGGGATCGCGGAGAACGACATGCGGATAAGCGACAGCCCTTTTTGCATGTTCCTCATTCTTGATCCTGATCAAAGCATCATCGGGCTCGTGAGCTTGTCTGATGTGCTCGTCGAACGTCGATTGTTTCAGAATCACTCGCCGCCCCTGCGGATCGATCGCCTCCCATCTGATCTCGTCCATCAGTACATCACCTCCTTCGTAAAATACAGTGCGTAATTCGTAATTCGTAATTCGTAATGAAAGGGCGCCGCCGGCGCGGGGTGGGCGCTGCATCCTCCGTTGGGCGCCGACATCGAGGGGTGGGAGCGGCGGCGGCTCCCTTCCCGGGCAAGCCCGGTAACCGACGGGTGACGAGTTCCGTCTCGCATATCGTATCACGGGGCGCCAACGTTGACAACATAGACAAAAATTTTTTCGATGATATAATACCGTCGATTGGAGTGATCAGTTTGAAAGAACAATTGCAGACCTTTGAAGAAAAAATCGTTCCCGTTCATCTCGAGAGCCAGATGAAATTCTCATATATCGATTACGCAATGAGCGTCATAGTCTCGCGCGCAATCCCCGACGTCCGCGACGGATTAAAGCCCGTTCATCGTCGAATACTCTACGCCATGCTCGAGGCGGGCATGACTTCCACCAAGCCCTATAAAAAATCCGCGCGCATCGTCGGTGAAGTGCTCGGTAAGTATCACCCCCACGGCGATTCTTCCGTCTATGACGCGATCGTCCGCATGGCGCAGGATTTTTCAATGCGTTGCGTGCTCGCCGACGGGCATGGCAACTTCGGCTCCATCGACGGTGACTCCGCCGCCGCCATGCGTTATACCGAAGTCCGCATGTCGAAAATCGCCGAACTCATGCTCGCCGACATCGATAAAAATACCGTCGACTTCGTACCCAACTACGATGAATCGCTTAAAGAACCGTCGGTGCTGCCCGCGAAATTCCCTCAACTGCTCGTCAACGGCACGAGCGGGATCGCCGTCGGCATGGCGACCAACATTCCGCCGCATAATTTGACTGAAGTCATCGACGGAACCCTGATGCTCATCGACAATCCCGATACTTCGATCGGCGAGCTGATGGACGTGATCCAAGGTCCCGATTTTCCGACCGCCGCTCAGATCATCGACATCAACGGAATCCGCGATGCCTATGTCACAGGACGCGGCTCGATTAAAATGCGCGCAAAAACTTCCGTCGAGCAACGCGGCAACGGTAAATCGCGCATCGTCGTCACCGAACTGCCTTATCAAGTCAACAAGGCGCGGCTGATCGAACGGATTGCCGAGCTCGTCCGCGCAAAAACCATTGAAGGCGTGAGCGATCTCCGCGACGAATCCGATCGAGAGGGCATGCGGATCGCAATCGATCTCCGAAAAGATGTCAACGCCAACGTCGTGCTCAACCTCTTATATAAGCACACGCCGATGCAAGACACGTTCGGAGTGATCATGCTGGCGCTGGTCGACGGCAAGCCGAAGGTGCTCAACCTCAAACAAATTCTGCAGTTTTATATCAAGCATCAGGAGGAAGTGATCACACGGCGGACGCAATTCGAGTTGGATCGGGCGAAGGCGCGCGCTCATATCCTCGAGGGCTTGACGAAGGCGATCGAGCGGCTCGACGAAGTGATCACAACCGTGCGTCAATCGCCGTCGACCGTCGACGCCAAAATCAATTTGATCGATCGATTCGAGTTGAGCGACGTTCAGGCGCAGGCGATACTCGACCTCCGATTGCAAAAATTGACGGCGCTCGAGCGCGATAAAATTGTCGACGAGTACTCGGAAATATTGAAGGCGATCGAAAACTTTACGGCGATCCTCGCCGACGAAAATAAAGTGCTTGAGATCATCCGCGCGGAGCTGACGGCAGTCCGCGATCGATTCGGTGACGCGCGACGGACGGAAATAATTTACGACGCGCCGACGGATTTTGCGGTCGAAGATTTGATTGACGAAGACGACATCGTCATTACGATCACCCACGCGGGATATATCAAACGGTTGAGCCTCGACACGTATAAAAATCAGCGGCGCGGCGGGCGTGGCATCACGGGCATGGGCACGAAGGAGACAGACTTCGTCGAGCACATTCTCATCACGACGACGCATCACACGATTTTGTTCTTCACGAATTTCGGGCGGGTATTTCCGCTCAAGGCGTATGAAATAATCGAGAGCAGCCGTCAAGGGAAGGGCAGCAATCTGGTGAATTTATTGCAGCTCAATCAGGGCGAGACGGTGACGGCGGTGATCCAAGTCAAGACGTTCAATCCGAAGCGGTATTTATTCATGGCGACGAAGAAGGGCGTCGTCAAAAAAACGCAGCTGTCGGAGTTCAATGCGATGCTCAAGCGCGGCGTGATCGCAATCAAGCTCGACAAGGGCGATGAATTGATCGGCGTGAAATTTACGGAAGGTGAGCGCTACATCGTCCTCGGCACTCGAAAGGGAAAAATGATCGCGTTCGCGGAGGAAGAAGTCCGATCGATGGGGCGTGCGACGCGCGGCGTGAAAGGGATTCGGCTCGACAAGGGCGATTACGTTGTCGGCATGGATAAGATGAGGAAGGACGCCGACCTGCTGACGGTGACGGCGGAGGGCTACGGCAAGCGGACGCCGACGAGCGAATATCGACCTCAAGCGCGGGGCGGCAAGGGCTTGATCAACACGAAAGTCACGCCGAAGACGGGCGACGTGATTGGGATCAAGGTGGTCAATCCGAATGAGGATTTGCTGTTGATCACGAGCGAAGGAATTGTGATTCGCACCGACGTATCGAGTATACCGGTGATCGGTCGAAACACGATGGGGGTAAAATTGATCCGCACATCGGACGGCGACAAGGTTGCGTCGCTGGCGACGATCGAACACAAGGAGCCGGAGCCCGCGCCGGAGCCTCAACTTGAATTGGAAGGGCAGGATTTTGACTCGGAGGATTAAAATTTACGGCGCGGTTCAAGGCGTGGGCTTCCGACCGTCGGACGGCGACAAAGTTGCGTCGTTGGCGACGATCGAACACAAGGAACCGGAGCCCGCGCCGGAGCCTCAACTTGAATTGGAAGGACAGGATTTTGACGCGGAGGATTAAAATTTACGGCATCGTGCAGGGGGTGGGCTTTCGACCGTTCGTCGCGCGGCTCGCCCAAAGATTTTCGATTGAAGGCACGGTTGCCAATAAGGGGTCTCACGTTGAGATCATTGCTCGCGGCTCGAGTGATGGTCTCAATAATTTTATTTCGGCACTCCGCGCGGAGGCGCCGCCCCGAGCGCATATCGTTGATATAACCGTCGAAGAAATTTTTTTATCCCACCCACCCACCCTAAAAGCTGTCGCTTTT
>CALGGP010000273.1 GCA_937915885.1 uncultured Selenomonadales bacterium
GGTGGGTGGGTGGGGAAAAAATTTTTTTCCGTTACCCCCGAAGGGATCAAAGGGCGGGCGGGAAAAAATTTTTTACGGGATCATGACGGGCTTGATCTGCCAAATTTCGTTGGCGTACTCGTCGATCGTTCTGTCGGACGAGAACCGACCGCTGTTGGCTATATTCATCGCCGCCATCCGCAGCCACGCCATTTTATCCTGATACCGAATGTTGATCTGCTCGTGCGCCTCGATATACGCGTTGAAATCCTTCAGAATGAAGAACTCATCATTGCCCTGCAGGAAGTAATCAAACAGCGATTGGAAATTGCCATACGGACCGTTGTTGAAAAGATTCATCACCGTCTTGACGTTGTGATTCGTGTTGTACTCCTGCCACGCCGAATAAGTTCCCGTCGCATAGTAGCGAAGAACCTCGCCCGCCTTCAATCCGAAGATGATGATGTTCTCGTCGCCGACCGCGTCTCTGATCTCAACGTTCGCGCCGTCGAGCGTGCCGAGCGTGACCGCGCCGTTCATCATGAACTTCATGTTGCCGGTGCCGGACGCTTCCTTCGACGCCGTAGAGATTTGCTCACTGACGTCCGCCGCAGGATAAACGATCTCTCCGATCGACACGCCGAAGTTCTCAATGAACACGACCTTCAGACGCCCTTCGATCGATTTATCGTTGTTAATCTTATTGGCGACCGCAAGGATCAAACGGATCGTTTCCTTCGCGATGAAATATCCCGGCGCCGCCTTGCCTCCGAAGATGTAAGTCGTCGGCAACGGCTTGTAACTCGGATCGGTCTTGAGTTTGTTATACTGATACATCACGTGCATGATGTTCATCAGCTGGCGCTTGTACGAGTGAATGCGCTTGACTTGGATATCGAAAACCGTATCGGGATCGACAATGATGTCGGTGTGCTTCTTGATATAATCGGCGAGCCCCTGTTTGCGCAGATGTTTGATGTTGCCGAGCTCCGTGAGGAACGCCTTATCATCGACGGAGTCATTCAACAGATCGAGCTGCTCGGGGTGACGGTGCCAACGACGGCTCCCGATTGCCGCGTCGATAAGATCGGCAAGTTCGGGGTTCGCGCCCATCAGCCACCGACGATGCGTAATGCCGTTGGTCTTATTATTGAACATGCGCGGCATATACTCATAGAACGGACGCAACGTCGTCGACTTGAGAATATCGGAGTGGATTTTCGCAACGCCGTTGACAGAGTGCGAGCCGACAATCGCCAGCCGCGCCATATGAACTTCGCCGCCCTCGATAATCGACAGCTCACGAACTTTTTCATCATTGCGCGGATATCTGGCGCGAACGTCCTCGAGATGCCGACGATTGATCTCGTCGATGATCATGTAAATTCGCGGCAGGAGCGCTTTAAACATGTCGACCGGCCAGCGCTCGAGCGCCTCCGGCAGGATCGTGTGATTGGTGTAAGCGATCGTGTTCTTCGTGATCGCCCAAGCCTCGTTCCATTCAAAGCCCTCTTCGTCGACCAAAATGCGCATCAGCTCCGCAACGCAAAGCGCGGGGTGAGTGTCGTTGACGTGAATTGCAATCTTCTTGTCGAAGTCATGCAAATTCATTTTCGCCGTAAGTTTGAAGTGGCGGACGATACTCTGAGTGCCGGCGCTGACGAGGAAGTACTCTTGAATCAGACGCATGCGGCGCCCGTCAAAACTGCTGTCGTCGGGATAAAGGTACTGGGTAATGCTCTCGACAAAGTCGCGATAGTCTCTCTTCGCGCGCATCTGTTCATGTGTCAGCATTCCGTAATCGGAAAAATCGCGGTTGACTTCAGCGTTCCAAAGTCGGAGATTATTAACCGTCTTGTTGTGATATCCGACGATCGGCACATCATACGGCACCGCCATGACGACCATGGCGTCCTCGTGCACGAGCTTCAAACTGCCGTCGGGCTGCTCCTTCATGTAAGCGTTGCCGTTGAATTTGACGTTGATCGCCTTGTCGGGTTTGCGATACTCCCAAGCAAAGCCGTCCTTCAACCAGTTGTCGGGAATTTCGACCTGTTGACCGTGAATCAATTTCTGCTCGAACAGACCGTATTGATATCGAATACTGCAACCATGTCCGGGCAGACGGTGTGCGGCAAGCGAGTCGATGAAACACGCGGCGAGACGACCGAGACCGCCGTTGCCGAGACCGGCGTCGGGCTCCTCTTCGATCGCGTCCTGCAGGTTGAGATGTAAATCCTCGAGCACTTCTTCAACCGCGCTCTCGATCCCAAGGTTGATCAAATTCGACTTCAACAGCCGACCCATCAAAAATTCGATCGAGAAGTAGTAGACCTGCTTCTCTTGACGCTCCATGTAAGTGCGATTGGTTTTGATCCAGTTTTCGGAGATAATCTGCTTGGCTACTGCTGCGACTGTTTTGTAGATTTCATTCATCGGGAGCTCGTGGATGTCACGTCCAAACATGATGTGTGCGGAATTGACGAAGCGGCTTTTGATGTTCTCTTTGAGTTTCTCGTACTCCTTGCTGCGAATTGCTTTGGTGTCTTTTGGTACCGGCAAGCAAATCACTCCTTTTAAAAAAATACTGTCGTGCGCGGCAGCCGGAGACCGCAACGATCTCCGACTGCTTCTGCACGGTTGCCATCAACGATCGGGCAGGTGGGCGGGATTATTACATCAAATGCGGACGTTCTTGCCGACGATGTAGGGATAATTCTCGGCGCCCTTGAGCCAGCGGTTTTTCGAGATGATGACGTTCTTATCGGCGATCACGTTCTCGACGCGGGCTCCGTCGCCGACATCGCAACGCTGCATGAGAATGCAATCTTTGACGACGGCATCTTTGCCGACCTTGACGCCGCGGAAGATGATCGAGTTCTCGACCGTGCCGCGAATGATACAGCCGTTGGCGATGAGAGAATTTTTGACGTTGGCGGTCGCCTTGTACTGAACCGGCACTTCGTCTTTGACTTTCGTGAAGATTGGATGCTCTTTACCCATGAAGATCTCTTCCCAGACCTCGGGCTTGAGCATGTCGCGGCTGGCTTTGTAGTACTCTGCGGTCGAATTGATATGAGCGACGTAGCCTTTATGCTCGTAAGCGCTGATCTTGTGCTCGCCCTGATGGCGGAGAATGCCGTCGACGGTGAAGTCCTGACCGCCGTGCTCGTAGCTCGAGCGGACGATGTAGACGAACGTCGGCACGGGCATGAGATATGCGCTGATGGCGACTTTCTGTCCTTTTTTGACGGACGGCGCTTCCGACAGATCGGTAACCATGCCGTTGGTAGCGGTCTCGACGATGACGTTTTTGCCCGCGCGATCTTCGTCGGCAACGTGATAGACCATGGTGATGTCGGCGCCGGTTTTCTCCATGAACGCGAACACATCATTGAAGTCGATGTTGTAGACGAAGCTGCCGTTGGTGAGGATCACATACTTGCGATCGCTGAGCTCTGCGAAGTCGAGGTTGGCGTAGAGGTCTTTCAGATCGCCCTTGCGGGAATCGTTGTCGGGGAGCGCGGCGGGGAGATATGCGAGACCGTCGCGGCGGCGCGCCAAATCCCAATCCTTACCGGAGCGGATGTGGTCGAGCACGGAGCGGGAGTAATCGGGGAGCATGACGCCGACGGAGTTGATGCCGCTGTTGACGATGCTCGAGAGCGCGAAGTCGACCATGCGGTAGCGACCTGCGAACGGAAGGGACTCGACGGCGCGCTTTGCGGTTATATCGCGAATCAGATCGTTAGTCTCCTGAAGGTTAACGATGGCCATTACCTGTTTCAAAAAACTCACCCTTTCAATGCAATTAGGAATTAGGAATTAGAAATTAGGAATTGAAGGGAACGAGGGCTTTTAATTCCTCATTCCGCATTCCTAATTCCTAATTATCCCTGAACGACTTCTTTCTCGGGGATGACGGTGATCGCATTCTCCGAGCCTTCGACCTTCGCGCCCGCTTTGATCACGACGTCCTGAGCGAGAATCGCATGGTCGACGACCGCGCCGTCCTCAATCACGGTGAACGGGAAGATAACCGAGTTGGTAACCTTCGCGCCCTTGCCGACGCGCACGCCCGAGAAGATCACGGAGTGCTCGACTTCGCCGAGAATCTGAGCGCCTTCGGTGATGAGCGACGCCTTGACGGAAGCATTTTCGCCGATGTAGTGCGGCGGCATCGACGGGTTGGACGAATAGATCTTCCAATCGCCGGTGAGATCGAACGGCGGAGTATCCTGCAGCAGATCCATATTCGCCTGCCAGAGGCTCTCGATCGTTCCGACATCTTTCCAATAGCCGTCGAACGCATACGACAACAGGGTGAGTCCGTCGCCGAGCATCTTCGGAATGATATCCTTGCCGAAGTCGTGAGTGGAATTTTCGTTTACGCCGTCTTCCTCGAGATATTTGATGAGAACGTCGGCGCTGAAGATATAGATACCCATCGATGCGAGATTGCTCTTCGGATTGGCGGGTTTCTCCTCGAACTCGACGATCTTGCCGGTCTCTTTATCGGTGTTCATGATGCCGAAGCGCGGAGCCTCGTCCCAAGGAACCTCGAACACGCCGATGGTGGCGTCGGCTTTCGCCTGCTTATGAGCCTCGAGCATGCCGGCATAATCCATGGTGTAGATGTGGTCGCCGGAGAGGATGAGCACGTAACCCGGGTCGGCCATTTTGACGAAGTTGATGTTCTGATAGATGGCGTCGGCGGTGCCGCGATACCATTCGGCGTCCTTCTCGCGAGCGTACGGCGGGAGAATGAAGCAGCCGCCGCCGTTGCGATCGAGGTCCCAAGCGGAGCCGGAGCCGAGGTAGTTATGGAGCTCGAGCGGTTTATACTGAGTGAGCACGCCGACCTTCTCGATGCCGGAGTTGGAGCAGTTCGACAGCGGGAAGTCGATGATGCGATATTTGCCGCCGAACGGCACGGCGGGTTTGGCGACGGTTTTCGTGAGTGCCTTCAGGCGGCTGCCCTGTCCGCCTGCAAGGATCAGACCCAACAATTCAGTCTTTCTCATAGATTTAATCCTCCCATCTACGTTAAACGACCCGAGTCCGAGCGGTCGGCTCGAGACCCGCGAAATCTACGGCGACATGCCGCATTTAACTTTACACTGCCCTTATTCTAGCTAACCGTCATTTTTCCTCTTAAATTATCAGAAAAAAGATCGAAAATCTTTGCGGCGAGATTTATTGACATTACATCGATGAAACAAAGGCAGTGAGATCATGAAGTCGGCGTTTCATAAGAACGCGACGATCAACGGCGAGCCGATCCAAGGGCTGTTTGATGTGGTCGACGAGAAGGGCGAGACGAACTCGAAGGCGCGCATCGATGTGCTTGACGTGATCAACGATATAGCGGTCGTGCGGATCACGATGGAGGATTGGCACGGACAGAATTTCGTCGATCTGCATCTGCTCCACAAAGGTACCGACGGTTGGAAGATCGTCGCGAAGGTGTTCACCGGTCTCGAGTGATTGTCAAAAAAATGTGTAGCGTCCGAGTGAACCGGGCGCTTCTTTTTTTCGTCGACAAACGGATTGGGATCGAATAAAATATTTTCGAGGTGAATCGAATTGAAGTACTTTTGTCAAACGCCCGACATGCCGTCGAGCGCAACTCCTTACGGTGACAATTCCGTTGCCGCGCACCGCGCTCAAACCGACGACGCCAAAATTTATTACGAGCTCTACGGTCAAGGCGATCCGATCGTGATCCTCCACGGCGGCGGACTCGGTTGCGCTTACGAGATGGGCGCATTCATTGACGAGTTCCGCGCGGAGCATCAAATGATCGTCGTGTCGACGCGCGGACATGGTCGATCGGAGATCGGTCACACGCCTTTCACTCTCGAGCAGCGCGCCGACGACATCAAAGCCGTGCTCGACGACGCGCGCATCAATCGCCCCGTGACGATCATCGGATTTTCCGACGGCGCATATTCGTCCTACGCCTTTGCCGCCAAATTTCCGTCGCGCGTAAAAAAAATCGCCGCAATCGGTGCGGGCGAAGTGCTTTTGACGAATAAATTCTTTGTGTTCGATCTCGAGGCTTGGAAAAAATACGACGCAGATTTTATCGCTCAACAACAGTCTCTGATGCCCGAGCCCGAGCGTTGGCAGGAGATGCTCCGCATGTACGAGGCGATGTGGAACTCGACGGTCGTCAGCAAAGAAATTTTTTCCAAAATCAAATGCCCCGTGCTGTTGATCAACGGTGAGCGGGATCAAAATTCGCCGCTGTTGACGGCGCTTGCCGCTTACTACGAATTGCCCGACGCGCGACTGTCGATCATTCCGTCGGCGCCGCATCAATGCTTCGTGACGAATTTCGAGGCAGTCAACGCCGTCGTCAAACCGTTCGTCGAAGAGATTCTTCCTCACCCGTCGGTGTCCTAACGGACGGATTGATGGGGGCGCCGCCAACGCTCCCGCCCCCCAATGTCGGGCGCCCGACCGAGGACGGCAGTCCACCCGCGTCGACGGCGCCTTTTTTTGAAAAAATTTTTTTCCATTATTCCTCGTCGCTCCTAAAGGTGGGCGTGGGACAAAATATTTTTTCGGGAGTAAAAGTCTTTGGAACATGAAATTTGGATTTACATCGCGGTGATGAGCGCCGTCACCATCGCAATCCGCGTTCTGCCTTTGACGCTCATTCGCGGCGAGATCAAAAATAATTTCATCCGCTCATTTTTATACTACGTCCCCTATGTGACCCTCGCCGTCATGACATTCCCCGCCATCATTCATTCTACACAATCAGAAATATCGGGCGCGGCGGCGTTGCTCTTCGGGATCATTGCGGCGTGGTTCGGGGCGTCGCTGTTCAAAGTCGCGACGCTGTGTTGTGTGGTCGTCTTCGTCACCGAGCTTTTCATCTGATCGAACGAGTTTTGCTTGAAACGCGTTGAGTTTCGCCGTCGAGATCAGAGGCTCACCGTTTCGCACCCACCGACTCCACCGCCCGTCGCAATCATGAACTCGATACGCCACGTCTTGATCGGAAGGCGCCGACGTCAGTCGAATTTTCAACCCGTAGATCGGCTTCGCAATGCCCGCCATCCCCGCCGTCCGACCATTGGAGACCTCCGAAGTCCAGCCCTCCGTCGGATAATACACCGCATAATTCACATCGTAATACGGCTCATAAAATTTGAGACGAAACGCCTGAAGATCACGTGCATTGTCTTCGGTGCCCGCCGTTTTATTCTCCGGAACGTACGGCAGCCAACCGTTTACCGCGATATGCGCTTGACAACACAACGTCGGGCGTCCGTTCTTCACCTGAAATTCCAACGCGTTGACTTTCGACCACAAATTTTTCAGCGTGGCGTGACGATATTTTATTTCTTTCGGCGGAGCGGTGAATCGACACCAGCGCTCGACATACTCCTCGAACATGTCAGTCGTGATCTGCCAATCGTCATCGACTTTTTCATTGAACCGATCATAAACATAACGTCGCCAAGATTCCGTCGGACCGAGCAAAAAAACGCCGCCGCCCTGAACGCAATGCATAAAATTCATCGAGATGTTGACAGTGTAAGGATCAACGCCGGTTGCTTGCTCGATCAAACATTGTTTGCTGAGCGGCGTATCAATCCGAGTGAGGCTCGTAAATTTCGTGCCGGGTTTGCAGAACAACGCCCAATGCGACAGCGAGCCATAGAACGTAACAATTTCGTCGGCACCGCCGACAATTTTTATTTGCTCGTCGAGCGACAATTGCTCCGGATAAACGATTTTATATCCATGATTTTGATAAAACTCCTCGAAGTAATTCAAATTCATCATCGGCGCCGTCGTGAGCAAATCTTTGCTCCGCGACAGAAAAATTTTGCCGCTGCCTTCAATCGGCTGCAATCGCTCGAGAATTCGACGGTACGGACGCATGTATCGATTGTTGTACTGTCGATCGATGTAAACGGATTGATCGGGGACGATGACCGCCTTGAATCGCGTCGGCGTCTCGAGAAGGATGATGCGGCTCTTATCGAGCCCGAACAACTCGAAAAACGTCCACACCCACGGTTTAATTGACCAGGGATCAGTCTTGACGAAGACGACGCGGCGCTCGTCATTGGAATTATCGACAAGATACCAAAGTCTGTGGAAGGCTTCAGTAATGAAATGCCCGAAGTGAAAAATCAAAGGTCCGCCCCAGATCACTTCCTCCTCCGACGTGACGAGTTCACTCTCATCGATCGGATAAGCGGAGTCGAGCCCGCACCATGCATTTTTGGCATTGGGCGTCGTGCCGCTGTAGCCCGCCACAAAATTTAAATTGCCGTCGCACACTCCGCCGCTGTATCTGTACGGCAGCGGATACTCTTTTTGCTTAGGCGGAAGTATTATGCCGCCCGCTCGCCCCCCCCCCTGTATTGCCGACGACTCGAACTTCGGGACTCGCGTCGGAAAAATAATTTTTGAGATAAACTTCGCTCCACTGCTCGTAATTCGGAACGTAGAGCCGAGCTTTTAATTCAGCCGCGTTCATCGGAAAATCTCACTCCTTTTCGATCGCTCCGCGCGGAGTGATTTTGATCTGCACCGCGTTGAGCATCTGCTTCGATGTAATTTTTTCGCCGTCCCGCGCCCAATTGCTCCATTGCCCGCCAAAACCATGCAGGCGATAGCTCACCGACAACGACGGATCACTCAGCCGTATTTTCAAGCCGTAAATCGCTTTGTCGAGCCCCGTCGAGCCCGCCTCCTCGCCGTTGCGCACCGGCTCAGACCAACCTTCCGTCGGATAATAAACCGAATACGTCACGTCGATTGCCGACGACTTCAAAAAATATATTTTCAGCGCTTGCAACTTCAGCCGCTCATCGACCGCGCCGTTGATCTCACCCTCGAGCGACGCCGGCAGCCAACCTTTTTTCGACAGATGCGTCTCGAAACACAACAGCGGACGCTCCGTCGCAACTTGCCTCTCGAGCAGTGTCATTCGATTATAAACTTTCTTCACCGAATCGATCCGCTGCCGTAAATGTTGAGGCAACGAAAAATATTTGCACCAATGACTGAAATAATCCTCGACCACCGACGGCGGCAATCTATCATCGATCGCGATCTCCTCGTCGAAATGATCGCGGACGTAGTCTCTCCAACATTCCGTCGGTCCGAGCAGATTCACGCCCGCGCCTTGCTCGGCATACATCACATTGCGCGCCGTCGAGACGATGTACCAATCGACGGAATGCGCCTCCAACATCATGCATTGTCGCGTGTTGAAGGTGTCATAACGCGTGAGCATCGTGAATTTCGTCGACGGTCGACAGAATAACGACCAATGCGCCAACGTCCCAAGATATGTCGCAATCTCGTCGGCGCCCGTGATCAACGCAATCTGCTCACTGATCGATAATTTCTCGGGAGCGACCACTTTAAAGCCCCGCGCCCGATAAAACTCCTCGAAATACTCCTGATTGGCGAGATAATTTTTCGTCGACAGATCGCGCCCTCGAGTGAGGAACAATTTTTTTACATCTCCGCGCGGAACGATCCTCGACACGATCCTTTCATACGGGAGCATGAATTTCGACGTGAAGTCCTCTTTGATGAGCGCCGACTGATCGGGCACGACGATCGATTTGAATTGCGTCGGCTTGTCGACGATGATGATCCGATCCTCCGGCAGGCTCAACAGATCAAACAACTTATAAACCCACTGTCGAATTTTCCAACCGTGGAGGTTGAGGAACGCCCATTTTAATTTCGACGACGGATTTTCGAGCAAATACCACATGCGCGACAGACATTCGCTGACGAAATGCCCGAAGTGGCACGTCAAACCGCCGCCGTAAATCACCTCTTCATTCGATTGCACGACCGATTGACGGTCGAATTTTTTTTCCGACGTGATGTCATAATCCGCGCCGCGCTTTTCGTGATACAGATTGTCGCAACCCGCGACCAGCTTGAAATTCCGATCGAAGACGCCGCCCCCGAGTTGGTTGCTCCGATCGGGCGGCGGAATGATCATTCCGTTTTCGATCGTCCGCACCTCGAGCGCGCGATCAGAAAAATATTTTTTCGAGAACAGCCGACGCCAATGCTCGTAATTCGGAACGTAAATCCGCTGCCTCAATTCATTATCGTCCATCGGATTGCTCCCTCCCGCCGCGCGGCTCCAATTTGAAATTCTGATCGAAAACGCCGCCTCCGAGTTGGTTGATCCGATCGGGCGGCGGAATGATCATTCCGTTTTCGACCGTCCGCCCCTCGAGCGCGCGCAACGAAAAATATTTTTTCGAGAACAGCCGACGCCAATGCTCGTAATTCGGGACGTAAAGCCGCTGCCTCAATGTATTATCGTCCATCGGATTGCTCCTTTCCAACGCGCGGCAACAATTTGATTTGTATCGCATTCAGTTTGCAATCGCGCGTCGCAATCCTTTCGCCGTTGCGCCGCCACATACTCCAATTGCCCTTGAAACTGTGCACGCGGTAGAGTACATCGAATCGGCTGCCGACGGAGGAATTGTCGAGACGAATGCTGATGCCGTAAAATGCCTTATTTTTGCCGGTAACGCCCGCCTGCTGACCGTTGGCGAGCTCCGAAGTCCAGCCGCTGTCGGGATAATAAACGGAATATCGCACGTTGCAGAACGGCTCGTTGAATTTGATTTTGATCGCCTGCAAGCTCCACTCCTCGTCGAAGAAACCGCTGATGTCGCCCTCGACGTTCGTCGGCAGCCAGCCGCGTTGCGCGGAGTGCACATCGAAACACAGCACCGGACGCTTGCACTCGACTTGCCGTTCCAAGATCGAGATGCGGCTGTGCAGTTTTTCGAGAGATTCAATGCGGCGTTTTTGATTGCCGGAAAAATACTTGCACCAGCGCTCAATATAGTCGTTGACGATCGGGCGCGGCAGACGGACGTTCGGATCAAGCCGCTGCTTGTGATGCTCGATGACGTATCGCTGCCAATGCTCCGTCGGACCGAGCAGGCAGGTGCCGCCGCCCTGTTCGGCGTAGAGGAAACTCATTGCCGCGCTCACAAAACACCAATCGAGCCCGACTGCCTCGTTGATCAAACATTGGCGGGAAGCGAGACCGTCAACGCGATTGATGAAAGTCCATCGCGCGCCCTTATGACTGAACAGGCTCCAATGCGCGAGCGTGCCGAGGAATGTCACAACCTCATCGGCGCCGGTGATGAGCGATACCTGATCGGTGATCGAGAGCGTCTCGGGGGCAATGACGGTGAAGCCGCGCCGTCGAAAGAACTCCTCGAAATACTCTTGATTGCAAAGATGCATCAACGAGACGACATTGGGGCTGCGGGTGAGGAAAATTTTTTTGACGGTCGACGGTCGGACGCGGCTTCTTACGTGCTCGAACGGCATCAAAAATTCTTTTGTAAAGGAGTGTTTGATGCGGGCGGCTTGATCGGGCACGGTGACGGATTTAAATTGCGTCGGCTTTTCGAGGATGACGACTCGATCCTCCGACAGCCCCATCAGATCGAACATTTGATAAACCCATGTTTTGAGTTCCTGCAGACGAGACGTTTTGAGCATGAGAAAGACGACTTTGCGCGTGTCGTCGAGATTTTGAACGATGTACCACATGCGCGAAAGGCAATCGGTCAAAAAATGTCCGAAGTGACAAACCAAAATCCCGCCGAAGATCACCTCGTCGGCGGAGTGCTCGAGTTCAGAGCGCTCGACGGCGTACGCCTCATCGATACAATAGGTGCCGTTCTTTTGCGGCGGCGGGAGATTGTTGTAGCCGGCGACGAAATTCAGATCGCGATCGCATACGCCGCCGCGGCAGTGATACCCGTCCTTTTCATCAATCGGACGTGCGGGAAGAATGATTCCGTCCTCGACGATGCGCACCTCAAGCGGACGATCGGAAAAATATTTTTTCGTGCAAATCCGCGTCCAATGCTCGACATTGGGAACATAGAGTCTGTCACTCAAAAAATTTGCGTTCATCGCATCGTCCTCCGCTTGGGCTGCAGTTTTATTTGGACGCCGTCAAGCATGTGTTCGATCGAGAGAAGTTTTGCGCCGTTGCCCTGCCACGGACTCCACTCCCCGTTGAGATTATGAATGCGATAAACGACATCGAACAGCGCCGCGCCCTTTGGCTCGAGCACGATGCTCACGCCGTAAATGCCCTTATTTTTGCCCGTCGAGCCCGCCAACTCCTTATTGCCGACGAGATCACTCCAACCGCCGTCCTTGTAATAAACCGAATAGAATACGTCGCAAAACGGCTCACTGAAATAAATTTTGAGCGCCTGAACGCAGAGCTTTTCATTGAGCACGCCGCCGATGTCGCCCTCAATATTCGTCGGCAGCCAACCTTTTTTCGCCTGATGCACGTCGAAACACAGGATCGGTCGTTTCAATTTGACGCGCGTCTCGAGCATGGCAAGACGGGCATATATTTTTTTGAGCGACTTGATCCGATTGTCGAGGTGCTCGGGCTTGGAAAAATATTGGCACCAATGCCGCACGTAATCATCGAACACAGCCGACGAAATTCTTTGATCGTCTTCAGAAATTTTCACGCCGTAATGCTCGAGCGCGAATCGCGTCCAATAATCCGTCGGACCGAGCAGACATACGCCGCCGCCCTGTTCGGAGTGCATGAAATTCTTCGACGCGCTGACGATGTACCAATCGATCCCCGTCGCCTGATTGATCAGACACTGCCGCGAACTGAACTCGTCGACGCGATTGATGAACGTCCACTTTACGCCCGCTCGACAGAACAACGACCAATGCGCCAGCGTCCCCATGTGAGTTACGATCTCGTCGGCGCCGGTGATCAACGCTACCTGTTCGGCGGCGCTGAGCGTTTCGGGCGCGACGATCTTATAGCCGAGCCGACGATAAAATTCTTCAAAGTAATCGGCATTGGCAAGATACATCTGCGTTTTCAAATCCTTGCTCCGAGTGAGAAACAACTGCTTGACATCTCCGCGCGGAGTGACGGCGGACGCCATCTTTTTAAACGGCACCAAAAATTTTTCGTTGTAACTGTGTTTGATGCGCGAGGATTGCTCGGGGATCGTGATCGCCTTGAATTGTATCGGCTTGTCTTTCTCTTCGACGATCAAGACGCGCTCCTTCGGCAGACCGAGCAGTTCAAAGAACTGAAACATCCACGGCGCGACCTTCCACGTGTTGACTTTGACGAAGACGACCTTGCGCGTGTCTTCGGGGTGCTCGACCACGTACCACATCCGCGCCATGCACTCGGTAATGAAATGTCCGAAGTGACAGATCATCGCGCCGCCCCAAATAATTTCTTCGTCCGACGTGACGATCTCCGACCGCTCGACTTCATACGCCTCGTCGAGACAACACCAGCCGTTGAGTTTGCCCGGCGCCATGTTGGTATAACCGGCGACGAATTTAAAATTCTGATCGCACACGCCGCCCTTGTATCGATGCTTTTCTTTATACTCCTTCATCTTGGCGGGCAGGACGATCCCGTCTCGAATCGTGCGCGCCGTCGGCAGTTTCGTCGACAAATAATTTTTTGAGCACTGCCGTTGCCAATGCTCGGGGTTGGGCACATACAAACGTTGACTGAGCTCGATATCGTTCATCGCAAACCTCCTCACTGATTGTTGAGCTGATCGTTTAGAATCTCGACGCCCTTTGCAAGTTGAGCATCATCATTGACGTCGGTATCGAAAGCGAAAGTCCGCGGCAGCAGTCGATCGGATTTTATCTCGACGTCCGGCTCGATCCCTACGCCGTCGATGCTTCGCTCATTCGGCGTGTAATACTTTGCGATCGTCAGCTTGAGCCCGTCCTCATGGAACATCGGCATGACGGTTTGAACGGAGCCCTTGCCGTAGGATTTCGTCCCGACGATCGTTGCCGCCTTCGTGTCCTGCAGAGCGCCGGCTAAAAGTTCGGAGGCGGAGGCGCTGTTTTGATCCATCAGCACGACGATCGGATATTTCGTCTGCTCGAGATCGGAATTATAAACTTCCTTCGATCCGTCGCGTTGAATGACAGAAACGATCGGTCCCTTCGGGACAATTTCTTTCGCGACCTCGACGCAGGAAGTGATCACGCCGCCGGGATTTTCTCTCAGATCGAGCACGAATCCCTTCATATTTTTCGCCTCGAGATCGTTGAGCGCCGCGCGGAACTCCTCACCGGTTTTTTCGCTGAACGACGTGATTCTGATGTAGCCGACGCGATCATCGATCATCTTGTCGGCGACGGTCTTGACGTTGATGATGTCGCGCTTGACGGTGTAAATCGTATCGTCCTGCCCTTCGCGGGCGATGAGCAGATCGACGGTGGTACCTGCCTCGCCGCGAATTTTGACGGCAACTTCGTCGGGAAGAATCTCATCAACGGGCGTGCCGTCGACGGCGATGATTTGATCGCCCGCGCGGAGCCCCGCAATTTCGCCGGGCGAATCGGGCATGACGGAAATGATGTGAACGCCGCCGTCCTTAAAGCCCATATACACTCCGATCCCGCCGAAGGAGCCGCTCGTATCGGATTTGACCTGATTGTAGAGGCGCTGGTCGAGATAAACGGAGTGCGGATCGCCGAGCGAATGAACCATGCCTCCGATGGCGCCGTCGATCATTTTCGAGTAGTCGACGGTCTCGATGTAATTTTGCTCGATGAAGTGCATGGCGGAGAGGAGCCGCGCGAGATTGGCGGCGCGCCCCGCGTTGAGCTCGAGCATAAAACAAATACCGGCGATGGTGAGGATTGAGGAGAGAGCCGCCGTCAAAAACACGTATAAAAAAATTTTTTTCTTACTCATATGCTCACCCCTTTGAAATACAATGCGAAATGCATAATGCGTAATGCGTAATTGTGGGCGCCGCCGACGCTCCCACCCGTCGAGTGCGGCGCCCAACCGAGGCAGCGGTTCCCACCCCGCGTCGGCGACGCTCCCGTTTTTGAAAAAAATTTTTTCAGGGCGGGCGGG
>CALGGP010000274.1 GCA_937915885.1 uncultured Selenomonadales bacterium
AGGCGATCGATGAAACGCCTTCGGCAATGTAAATCGAATCGACGCCCGCCGCAGTTCTGATGCTCCAATCGTCGGCGCTGACCGTGATTGATTGATGTCCGACATTGCGCGCGGAGTATTGATGATCGAGCGAAACGTCGCCGACCGCCACATCGTAGCCGCTTACGTCGTCGGTGAGTGTCGCGCTATAGAAAGTATCGCCGGCGTCGACCGATCGTCCGTCGACCACAAACGATCCGATCGTCGAGCCGTCCGACAGATCGATCAAAGCGTTGACGGTCGACGGCGCCGAGTAGATCAGATCGGCGAAGGAAGTTTGCATGAGATCGGCAACGGATCGATCGCTGAAGCCGATGCTGATTTGATCGGAGTAAAGGGTTGAATTGCCGTCCGCCTCGAGCGTGAACAGCGAGTTCAGAGATATCTCGTCGGCGAAAGAGATCAGATCGTCGGCGTCAAGATCGGTAAAGGCGATCGATGAAACGCCTTCGGCAATGTAAATCGAATCGACGCCCGCCGCAGTCCGGATGCTCCAATCGTCGGCACTGACGGTGATTGATTGATGTCCGACATTCCGCGCGGAGTATTGATGATCGATCGAAACGTCGCCGACCGCCACATCATAGCCGCCCGCCTCGTCGGTAAGCGTCGCGTTGTAGAAAGTATCGCTGTTTTCGACCGCGCGTCCGTCGACCACATACGATCCGATCGTCGAGCCGTCCGACAAATCGATCAGCGCGTTGACTGTCGAAGGCGCCGAGTAGATCAGATCGGCGAAAGAAGACTGCATGAGATCGTCGATCGAGCGATCGCTGAAGGCGAGATTTATTTGATCGGAGTAAAGGGTTGAGTTGCCGCCCGCCTCGAGAGTGAACAGGGAGTTTAGAGATATCTCGTCGGCGAAAGAGATCAGATCGTCGGCGTCAAGATCGGTGAAGGCGATCGATGAAACGCCGTCGGCAATGTAGATCGAATCGACGCCCGCCGCCGTCCTGATGCTCCAATCGTCGGCGCTGACGGTGATCGATTGATGACCGACATTCCGCGCGGAGTATTGATGATCGAGCGAAACGTCGCCGACCGCCACGTTGTAGCCGCTCACTGTTTCAACGAACGCCGCATCATAGAAAGTATCGCTGTCAATCGCCGTCCGTCCGTTGACCACATACGAGCCGATCGATGACGCCGACAGATCGATCAGCGCGTTGACTGTCGAAGGCACCGAATAAATGAGATCGGCAAAAGGCGTTTGCATGAGATCGTCGATCGATCGATCGCTGAAGCCGATGTTTATTTGATCGGAGTAAAGGGTTGAATTGCCGTCCGCCTCGAGAGTGAGCAGAGAGTTTTCGTCGATGGCGCGGCTGAATGTGATCACGTCGTCGGCGTCGAGATCGGTGAAGGCGATCGATGAAACGTCGTCGGCAATGTAAATCGAATCGACGCCCGCCGCAGTCCTGATGCTCCAATCGTCGGCGCTGACGGTGATCGATTGATGACCGATGCTCCGAGCAGAATAATTATGATCGCCGGAAACGTCGCCGACCGCCACATCATAGCCGCTCACGTCGTCGGTGAGTGTCGCGTTATAGAAAGTATCGCTGTCGCTCGCCGTTCTTCCGTTGACCACATACGATCCGATCGTCGACGACGAGAGATCGATCAAAGCGTTGACCGTCGAAGGCGCCGAATAGATCAGATCGGCAAAAGGAGTTTGCATGAGATCGGCAACGGATCGATCGCTGAAGCCGAGACTGATCTGATCGGAATAAAGAGTAGATGAACCGCCCGACTCGAGAGTGAACAGCGAGTTCGGAGATATCTCGTCGGCAAATGTGATCACGTCGTCGAGGTCGAGATCGGTGAAGGCAATCGCCGAAACACCGTCGGCAACAAAGATCGAATCGGCGCCCGCCGCCGTCCTGATGCTCCAGCCGTCGTCGCTGACGGTGATCGATTGACGCCCGAGGTTCCGCGCGGAATAATTATAAGCGCTCGTCACGTCGCCGACCGCCACGTCGTAAGCGGTGATGCTCGTCGAGGTAAAGTCGGCATCATAAAAAGCGTCGGCGTCGGCGACCAGCCGCCCGTTGACCACATACGCGCCGACATCGGAGCCGGACGAAAGATTGACGTTGGAGTTGAAGGCGGCGGGCGCGTTGTAAATCAGATCGACGAAAGTATTTGTGTCGCCGGCGTTGTCGACGTAGAAGGAAATCAGCTCGGACAACGGGCTGTTGAAGGTGAGATTGATTTGATCGGAGTAAAGAGTTGAGACGCCGTCCGCCTCGAGACTGATCAAAGAATTTTCGTCGACGGCGCGGCTGAACGAGATCAAATCGTCGGCGTTGAGATCGATGAAGGAGAGCGACGCAACGCCGGAACCGACATAAATCGAATCGGCGTCCGCGCCCGTGCGAATGCTCCAATTGTCGTCGTCGACAAAAATCTGTTGGCTGCCGATATTGCGCGCGAAGTATTGATGATCGATCGAAACATCGCCGACCGCCACATCGTAGCCGCTGACGGTCTCGACGAAGGACGCCGCATAAAAAGTATCGCTGCCTTCAACCGTCCGCCCGTTGACCGCAAACGAGCCGATCGATGACGCCGACAGCTCGATCATCGAATTAAACGAAGTCGGCGCGTTGTAAATCAGTTCGGCAAATGAATTGACGGTGGTCGCGTTGTCGACGTTGAAGGCGAGCAGATCGTTCAGCGCCCGATTGAATGTAAGATTGATCTGATTAGAGTAGAGAGTTGAGGAACCGCCCGCCTCGAGCGTGAATAAGGAGTTGAGCGAAACGGCGTCGGCAAAAATAATCAGATCGTCGGCGTTGACATCGAAGAAGGACACGGCCGAAACGCCTTCGGAGATTTTTACTTCGTCGGCGAAATCCGAAGAGGTGATGCTCCAATCGTTGTCTTCGACGAGGATCGATTGACGCCCGATGCCCCGCGCGGAGTATTGATGATCGAAGGCAACGTCGCCGACCGCCACATCATAGCCGCTGACGGTGTCGACGAAGGAGGCGCTGTAAAAAGTATCTCTGTCGACGACCGACCGCCCGTTGACGACATAAAAGCCGGCGGCGGAGTTGGCGTCGAGCTCTATGAAGGCGCTGACGGAATCGGGGGCGTTGTAAATGAGCTCGGCGAAAGAGTTGACGGTGTCGCCGTTGCCGACGTTAAGGGACGTTAAATCCGACAGCGGACTGTTGAAGGTGAGATTGACTTGATCGGAAAAAAGAGTAGAGGCGCCGTCGGCGTCGAGGGTGAATAACGAGTTGAGGGAGATCGCGTCGTCGAAGGAGATCAGATCGTCGGAAGTAATATCGAAGAAAGAGATCGACGCGACGCCGGAGGCAACATCAATCGAATCGGCGAAGTCGGAGGCGGTGAGGCTCCAACCGTCGTCGGCGACGATGATGTTCTGACGATTGGCGTCCTCGACCGCCGTGTAAACGCGCCCGCCCGTCACGCTGCCGACAATGACATAATCGCTCGAGGTGACGACGCTTGCGAAGGAGGCGCTGTAGAAAGTATCGCTGTCGACGGGAGCGTTGACGACGAAGTAGCCGACCGAAGCGGAGGCGTCGGCAAGATTGACAATCGCGTTGGGATTGACGTAGCTCGTATCTTCGGGCGGCGCGATAATTTCAAGCGCGTTGCCGTCGGCATCGATCGCATTGACGGCGCCGTTGAAATTGATCAGCGTGATCGAGCCGGGCATGCCGTAGATGTTGAGCACGAGATTGCCGCCGCTCTCGACCGAAGTCAACGTCGGACTGCTCATGGCGATACGGAGCGTGGCATCGTCCGCCGCGTAGCCGTAAACGGAATCGGCGCCGTCGCCGACAGAATAATTTACGATCGCCGCGCTCGAGCCCGAGCCGAGACTGATCGCGTCGGAGCCGCCGCCGCCGTTGAGCGTCACGTAAGAGCTCGAGTTGACGAGAGTATCATTGCCCGCCGCGCCGTCGACGTTGGCGCTCGAGCCGATCACTTCAACGTAATCGTTATTGCCCGAGGCGGTGACGGTCCAATCGCTGTCGACGGTGATGTTCTGACGAGTGTTTGATGCCGCCGAGTAGATGTAAGCGGTATCGACGGAGCCGATCAAAAATTCGTTGAGACCGGTGGCGGCGGTAAGATAAGCGTCGTAAGTGGCGCCGGTGTCGCCGAGCGTCGCGGTGCCGACGACGAAATATCCCGTCGAGCCGTTGGCGTCGGAGAGATTGACGTTGGCGCTGAGGCTGTCGATGGGGCCGGCGTCGACGAGAGTGATCGAGCCCGAGCCCGTCACGCCCAAAATGATATCGTCGCCCGAGCGGATCGATGTCGTGCTCAAGCCCGAAGCAATCTCGAGCGTCGACGAGCCGAAAGAAAATCCGTAAACGGTATCGTCGCCGCCGCCGCTCGAATACTCGATCACCGCCGCGTTCCCGCTGATGCTGATCACGTCATTGCCCGCGCCTCCGTCGACCGTGGCGCCGTTGCCCGCGATCAAAATCGTATCGTCGTTGGCGGTGGCGTTGACGAGCCAATTGCCGGGGACGGTGATTTTCTGTTGAGCATCGCTCGCGACGTAATTGTGCGCGCTGCCGACGGTGCCGACCACGATGTAAGTTGAGGCGATCGAGTCGAGGAAGGAGGCATCGTAAAACGCGGCGGTGTCATCGACGAGCAGCCCGTCAACGACGAAGTAGCCGATCGAATCGCCCGCGTCCGACAGATTGACGTTGGCATTGACGGCGGCGACAGTCATCAGCCCGTCGTAAGACTCGCGCAGGCGAATACTGCCGACGGAGGCGCCCGTCACGCTGATCAGAATGTCGTCGCCGCTCATCACGCTCGTCGTCGACAGCCCCGAGGCAATCTCAATCGTCGTCGTGTCGGAATCATAACCGTAGACGGTATCGTTGCCGTCGCCGTCCGCATAAACAATCCGCGCGGAGCCTTCGCGCATCACGAATTTATCATTGCCGGTGCCGCCGTCGATTGTCACGTCGATCCCGTCATTGACGATGAAATCATTGCCGTCGCCCGCATTGATCGCCGTCAACGAGCCCTGATTGAAAACCGTATCGGCTCCGTCGGCGCCATTGATCGTGACATTTTCGCAGCCGCTGACGATCGAATCGGCACCGTCGCCCGCGTTGATGATGATGTTATCGCCGTTGTTGTCAATCGTGTCGGCGCCGACGCCCGCGTTGATGGTGACATCATTGCCGCTGTTCTCGACGTAATTGTTGCCGTCGCCGGTGTTGACGATGACCGAATCGCCGCCCGCATATCCGAGCGAGGAGCCGCTTGCCACGACGTAGCGATTGCGGACGGTGTCATTGCCCGCGCCCGCAGTGATCGTCACGCCGTCGCCCGAGCCGCCCGCCAGCGAGCCCGTCCCGTAATTATTTATAAAATTATCGCCTTCGCCGCCGTTGATCGACGCGTAATCGCCGCTGTTATTGATCCGATCGTTGCCGTCGCCGCCGTCGATTGCCGTCAACGAGCCCGTTGCGTTGATGATGTCGTCATTGCTCGTGCCGCGCACCGTCCAAGCGTCGGGAACGGCGATCACCTGAAGGCTTGCATCGTCCGCCGCCTCGTAGACGTGATCGGCGGTGACGCTTCCGACGATGACATCTTGCCAACCGGCGTCGGTTTTGAAGGACGCGTCGTAGGTGCCGTCTTCGTCGTCGACATAATGACCGTTGACGACGATCAGCCCCGTCAATGTGCCCGCGTCGTCGAGATCGAAGGAGGCGTTTGCGGCTTCGATGGAAGTCAACGCGTTGACGACCGTCAAAGTGCCGTCGGCGCCCGCGTCGAGGATCATGTCGTAGCCGCTTCGGACGGAATTGCCAAACGTAATGCCCGCCGCATTTTGAAGGCTGTCGGTATCGGAATAAAAACCGTAGACGGTATCGTTGCCGCCGGAATAAATTACGACGTTGGACTCGGCGTCCGCACCGATGCTGATCACATCATTGCCCGCGCCTCCGTCGAGTGTCGCGTTCGACGCATAATTGTTGATCGAATCGGAACCCGCGCCTCCGTTGATCGACGCCGACGAAGAATAATTTATGACGGTGTCGGCTCCCGCGCCGCCGTTGAGCACGGCGTTGTCGGCATGATTATCGTCGTAATCCGAATCCCGACCGTTGACGATGTAATCAGCGCCCGCGCCGCCGTCGACGGTGGTTTGACTGCCGTAGTTGGTGATCGAATCATTACCCGCGCCGCCGTTGATCGAAGATGCCGAGCCGTAATCGTAACTCGAATAATAGCCGACGCCGCTGATGATCGAGTCGTTGCCCGTGCCCGCGTCGATGGTCGTATGCGACCCGTGATTTACAATGGTGTCGACGCCCGCGCCCGAGCGGATCGATGAATAGGCGCCGTTGTCGGCGTAATTATAACTGTAGTAGTCTTCATAGGATTTATACCAACTGTTTTCGATGTAATTATTTCCGTCGCCCGCATCGATGGTGGTGTTCGCGGCGAAGTTTTCAACGCTGTCGTCGCCCGCGCCGGCTTTCAATATCGAATACGCGCCGGTGTTTGTATTCGTATCCGTCCCGTTGCTGACGGTGTTGTCGCCTTCGCCCATGTCGACGTCGACGCTCGCGCCTTCATTGCGGACGTAATCATCGCCCGCGCCTCCGAGCACCGTCGAGCCGTCGCCGTAATTGTAGAGCCGATCGTTGTCGTCGCCGCCGTCGAGCACGGCATTCGACGCGCTGTTGTAGACGTAATCGTCGCCCGCGCCCCCGTTGACCGTCGAGTTTGCGGCGTGATTGTAAATTTGATCATCACCGTCACCGCCGTCGACCACCGAATAGGACGCATCGCTTTCGTTGGTAATGTAATCGTCGCCCGCGCCGCCCCCGATTGTCGAATGCGCGCCGTGATTTTCGATCGTGTCTTCGCCGTCGCCGCCGTCGATCACCGCATACGACGCCGAACTGCTGTTGACGATCGAATCAGCGCCCGCGCCGAGATCAATCGTCGCGTTGGCTCCGCTGTTGTCGATGATGTCATCGCCCGCGCCGACGCTTATCACGGCGCCCGCGCCCGAATTGATGATGTAATCATTTCCGGCGCCGCTCGTAATGGTGACGTTTTCGCCGACGTTTTCAACGACGTGATTGCCGTCGTCGTCGACAGCGATCAAAGTGTTGTCGTTGGCGTTGGTGACATTTTCCGCGCCAAAGTATCGCGACACGAGCGAATCATTTCCGTCGAGCAGCGTAATTTTTTTGAGCCGCCCGTCAATGACGGTGAGCGATCCGCCGTCGACGGTAAAGATGACATCCATGCCGTCGAGCGAAACGCCGTCGAGCGTGTGATCGAGCAATTGAATGGTGTCGCCGACGGTGTAAGCGGTGATCACGTCGTTGCCGGCGGAGTGCTGATAAACGTCCGCGCGGTTGACGGTGTCATTGCCCGCGCCGCCTCCGACCGTTATGCTCGAGCCGCCGTCGACGTAGATCAAATCATTGCCCGAGCCCGCATTGATTGACACGGTCGCGCCCTCGTAGTTGCGAATATAATCGGCGCCCGCGCCCGCATCGATCGTCACCGACGAGCTGTAGGAGTTATCGATGGTATCATCGCCGACGCCCGCATTGATTGACACGCTCGAGCCGTCGTTATAAATGTAGTCGGCGCCCGCGCCCGCGTTGACTGACACGTTCGAGCTCTCGTAATTATAAATGTGATCGGCGCCCGCGCCCGCATTGATCTCGACCGTCGAGCCGTAGTTGGTGACGTAATCGGCGCCCGCGCCGCCGTCGAGCGTCACGTTGTCGCCGTTGCTGTAAATGTGATCGGCACCGTCGCCCGCGTTTACCTCGACCGTCGAGCCGTAATTGGTGACATAATCGGCGCCCGCGCCTCCGTCGAGCGTCACGTTGTCGCCGTTGCTGTAAATTTCATCGTTGCCGTCGCCCGCATCGATCAAAACCGACGAGCCGTAGTTGGTGATGTTGTCGCCCGCCGCCGCGACCGTTTCATTGTCGTCATTGACGGAGGTCTCGTCGCCGCCGACAATCGTCACGTTCGAGCTTCTGTTGGTGACGTAATCGACGCCCGCGCCTCCGTCGATGGCAACGCTCTCGGCGGTGTTTTCGACGGTGTCACTGTCGCCGCCGCCGGTGATCGTCGAGCCCGCGCCTTCGTTGACCACGCGATTGATCCCGTCGCCCGTCCCGATCACCGCATTGATGCCGGTATTATTGATCGTATCGTTGCCTGTGTCGGCGCGGATGGTGACGTTGGCGCCGCTGTTGTCGATGAGATAATCGTTGACTTCCGTCGTGACGAGCGTGTTGTCGACGGTGTTATTGATGTAGACGACGCCGTAATATTTCGTGGTAAGACTGCCTTCGGCGTCGAGCACGGTGATTAGCGTGGTCTTTTTGTCGACAAGACGGACGGTGCCCTCGCCGACGTAGAGGATCACATCGGTCCCTTCGATGGACGCCGAATCGACCGTGCCGTTGAGCAGCTGAACGGTCTCGCCCGCCGAATAAGCGGTGATCACATCGTTGCCGCTCGAGTGCTGATAGACGGCGGCGTGATTGATCGTATCGTTGCCTGCGCCGCCCGCGACCGTCACATCATCGCTGTCGGTGTCGACGTAAATTTGATCGTCGCCGTCGCCGGCATCGATCGATGCGTTGTCACTGTAGGAGTTGATGATATAATCGTCGCCGTCGCCGGCATCGATGGTCACATTCGAGCTGTAGTTGTTAGAGATGTTGTCGTCGTCGGCGCCCGCATTAATCGATACATTTGATGCCCTCGAATAATAACTGCCGTTAGAGATTGAATCATTGCCGTCGCCGCCGTCGATCGTCGAATACGAGCCGTAATTATTGACGTGTTCGGCACCCGCGCCTCCGTCGATCGTAACACTCGAGCCGCTGTTGGTGATGTGATCGTCACCCGCCCCGCCTTCGATCGTAACACTCGAGCCGCTGTTGGTGATGTGATCGTCGCCCGCCCCGCCGTCAATCGAAACCGACGCTGCGGAGTTGGAAACGGAATCATCGTTATCGCCGCCTTGAATCGTCACGTTCGATGCATAATTCGATGCCGAATAATATCCGTAGCCGAGAACGCCGTCGCCCGCCGTGATCGTCGTGTCGGAGCCGTAGTTGTCCACTCTGAGAGAGCCTTCGCCCGCGCTGAGCACAACGCCCGCGCCGCTGTTGGAAACATAATCGCTGCCCAGGCTCACATCGACGGTGACGTTGTCGGCGGTGTTTGTGACATAATCATTGCCGTCGCCGGTCGAGATCGAAACGTTTGCGCCCGCGTTGATGATCGTATCGATGCCCGTGCCTCCGAAAATGATCGCGCCCGTCCCGAGCGAGGCATTATTGATCGAATCGTCGCCGAGCCCCGCGCGGATCGTCGAATCGACGCCGTCATTGATCACAATATCGTCGTCGGCGCCCGTTTCGATCACGGCGCGCGCCCCCGAATTTTCGATCGTATCATCGGCGCCCGCGCTTCGGATCGTCACGTCGGCGCCCGAGTTGGTGATCGAATCGGCGCGATCGGACGTCGTGATCAAAATGTTGTCGACCGTATTTGAGTACTCGTCATAATTTCGGACAACAAAATAATCACCGTCGTGCGCCATGTTGTATTGCCCCGCGCCGCCGAGGGTGACGACGCCGGTATTGTTGGCGCTCTCGATGGTGATCACCAAATCGTTATTGACGGTCTCGATCGCACTGATGGTTCCGTTGACGAGCTGAAGGGTGTCGTTGACGCCGAGGGTGGTGATGAGATTATTGCCGGTGTTTGCGCCGACGAGATAAACTTCGCCGAACGACGAGCCGTAGAGGGTATCATTGCCCTTGCCGGGATTGATGGTGATGAATTCGCCTTCGCTGACGATCGAATCATTATAATCGGTGCCGGCGACGTACCAACTTGACGGCGCGTAAATGACTTGGCGACCGACGCCGGATTTGGGGACGTATTTGACGCCGGACGAATCCTCTTGAATGGCGCCGACGACGATCTCATCGGAGGTGACGGCGGATTTGAGGGATGCCTCGTAATATTCCTGAAGCCCGTCGATAATGTTGACGTTGTTGACGATGAAGGAGCCGCGCTCTTCGACGGAGGGGAGGGTGACGCGCGCATTGACGGCGCCGAAGACCTCATGAAGTCTGACGGTGCCGTTGCCGACGTAGAGGACGATATCATTGTCATCGAGCGAAGAGGCGGTGAGCGAATTGTTTAGGAGCTGAATAGTATCGCCGACATTGAAACCGACGATGACATCATTGCCCGAGGAGTATTGAAGCAGACGGCTTGAGCCGGATATGAGCGAAACGGTATCGTTGCCTGCGCCGGGGCTGATGGTGGCATAACTGCCGTTGTTGAAGATCGAATCGTTACCGTCGCCGGCCTCGATCGTCACTGCCGACGCGCTGTTATAGATAGAATCATTGCCCGCGCCTGCGTTGAGCGAAACTGCCGAGCCGTAATTTCGGATGGTATCGTTGCCGTCGCCGACATTGATCGAAACCGACGCGCCGGAGTTTTCGACGGAGTCATCGCCCGCGCCGCCGTTTATGGTGACGTTCGACGACGAGTTGTCAATGACGTTATTGCCGTCGCCAGCGTCGATGATCACATTCGAGCCGCTGATTGTTTCGCCCATGCCGGCGGTACTCGGCGGCTGATTGATGATGGTATCGTTGCCTGCGCCCGACGTGATCGTCACGTTATCGCCGTTATTGACAATCGAATCGGCGTCGTCGGAGCCCGCGAGCTGAATCCCCGAAGAGATATTGCTCAGGATAGACATTAAATCACTCCCTTCAGAACTGTTGTACCGGAGGATAATTTGTACGCCGCCGTATTCGACAGAGTTTGTTAAAATTCCTGTGTGTTTTTACAGTCAGAAGTGTCCTTCGATCTCGACGATCAGATCGCGAATTTCCGCCGCGCGCTCGAATTGCAACGCCTTCGACGCTTCTTTCATCTCTTCGACGAGCCGATCGATGATCTTTTTCCGATCCGCCTTCGATAATTTTTTGAGCGCCGCCGCCGACGGTTTTACTTCTTTCTTTTTCGTTTCGATCAGCGGCATCTCGATCAACGGAGCCACCGCCTTTTCGATCGTCTTCGGCGTGATGTGATGCTCCCGATTGTATTTCGATTGAATCTCCCGCCGACGTTCCGTCTCGCCGATCGCCCGCGACATCGAATCCGTCACTCGATCCGCATAAAGGATCACTCGACCGTCGGCATTGCGCGCTGCCCGTCCGATCGTTTGAATCAGCGCCGTATCCGAGCGCAAAAATCCTTCCTTGTCGGCGTCGAGGATCGCTATCAATGATACCTCCGGCAGGTCGAGCCCCTCGCGCAATAAATTTATTCCGACAAGCACATCGAATTTCCCCGCGCGGAGATCATGAATCAGCTCCGCCCGCTCGAGCGTCGCGATGTCCGAGTGCAGATACCGCACTTTGATTTTCGCGCCCTTCAAAAAATCCGTCAGATGCTCCGCAAATTTTTTCGTCAGCGTCGTGATCAGCGTCCGCTCCTTGCGCTTGACGCGCATTTTTATTTCCGCGATCAGATCATCGATTTGCCCCTCGAGCGGTCGCACTTCGACGATCGGATCGAGCAGCCCCGTCGGACGAATGATCTGCTCGACCGTCTGTTGCGATTGCTCGAGCTCGTATTGCGCTGGCGTCGCCGACACGCATATTATCTGATTGATGCGCGCCTCGAACTCGTCAAACGTCAACGGTCGATTGTCGAACGCCGACGGCAATCTGAATCCGTTCTCGACGAGCGTCGTCTTGCGCGACCGATCGCCCGCATACATCGCCCGCAATTGCGGCAGTGTCACGTGCGACTCGTCGACGACGATCAAAAAATCCTTCGGAAAATAATCAATCAGAGTGAAAGGCGGTTGCCCCGCCTCCCGTTGCGTCAAATGCCTCGAATAATTTTCGATGCCCGAACAATAGCCCATCTCCGATATCATTTCGAGATCAAAATTCGTCCGCTGCTCGATCCGTTGAGCCTCGATCAGTTTTTCCTTCGATCGAAAATAATTGATCCGCTCGGAGAGCTCCGCGCGGATCGTGTCCATTGCCGTAATCATATCGTGTTCGTCGGTGACGTAGTGCGACGCGGGGAAAATGATTGCCTCGCGCCGCTCGCCGAAAATTTTTCCGCTCAGCACATCGAACTCGGTGATGCGCTCGATCTCGTCGCCGAACATTTCAACCTTCAGCGCCCGACCGTTGAATGCGGCGGGGAAAATTTCTATGACATCGCCGCGCGCTCGAAACTTGCCGCGCTCGAGAATCAGATCATTGCGCTCGTATCTGATCGAAACCAGCCGATCGAGAATGGTCTCGCGGTCGATCGATTGCCCGCGTCGAAGGTGCATGACGAGCTTTGAATATGATTCGGGCGATCCCAAGCCGTAGATGCAAGACACACTCGCGACGATGATCACATCGCGGCGCTCGAACAGAGAACACGTCGCCGAATGTCGGAGCTGATCGATCTCGTCATTGATCGACGCGTCCTTGGCAATGTAAGTGTCGGTCGCCGGCAGATACGCCTCGGGCTGATAATAATCGTAGTAGCTGACGAAATAGCCGACATAATTATCGGGGAAGAAGGATTTAAATTCGGCGGCGAGCTGCGCGGCGAGAGTTTTGTTGTGCGCGATGACGAGGGTCGGCATTTGGACGCGCTCAATGACCTTGGCGATGGTAAAAGTTTTGCCGGTGCCGGTGGCTCCGAGCAGCACTTGAGACTGCATGCCGTTTTCGATGCCGTTGGAGAGTTTTTCGATCGCCTGCGGTTGATCGCCCGTCGGCTTGAACGCCGCTTTCACCTTAAATTTTATATCCGTCATAATGAGCCTCTAAATAATTTTTTACGCCCGATTTTTTGTGGGCGCCGCCTGCGCTCCCGCCCGTTGTTTTCTGCGGCACCCGATGAAAAAGCTCGACGCGGGGCGACGGAGTGACGGATAAAGGGGCGCCGCCGCCGCTCCCACCCACGGAGTGCGGCGCCCAAATGATCCCGTGGTTCCCACCCCGCGCCGACGGCGCCCCCCTTTTTTTGTTGCCCCCGAACGGTCGAAGGTCGGCATGTTCCGCGCCGACGGCGCCCCCCTTTTTTTGTTGCCCACGAACGATCGAAAGTCGGCATGTTCCGCGCTGATGGCGCCTCCCCTTTTTTCATTGCCTCCGAGCGGTCGAAGGCGCCCATCCTTTGCGAGCGGCGGCGCCCCGCCCACCGAGCACGGCGCCTAACTGATCCCGTGGTTCCCACCCCGCGCCGACGGCGCCCCCTTTTTTTGTTGCCCACGAACGGTCGAAGGTCGGCATGTTCCGCGCCGACGGCGCCCCCCTTTTTTTGTTG
>CALGGP010000275.1 GCA_937915885.1 uncultured Selenomonadales bacterium
CATACGGCGGCACATTGAACGGAATCATAAATTTTCAACTCCCGCTGTCAAACGTCATCGTTTTAGTATCCATCAATCGGCTGCATCGGCGCGTAAATTCGCCGTCGCCGCTGATCCGACGATTGGCGATCGCCCGACCAATGTACTTGAGCTCGTCGCCGACATACGGCGGCACATTGAACGGAATCATAAATTTTCAACTCCCGCTGTCAAACGTTAGTGTTTTATTATATCCTGAACTCCGAGCTCTGTCACTATTTTTTTGCGGCGAAACACTTTCAGCTTTCATCATTTTGGTGTATGATCCCGATTAAAAGCATCAGAAAATCGGAGGCGCATCGTTATGAGCACTGCAATCGGGCATCTTGCCTTTAATCAAACCGCCACCAAGCGCACGGATTATCCGCTTGACGTGGCCATCTCGGGGGACGGATTTTTTAAGGTGCAACTGCCGAACGGCAGCGTCGCTTATACTCGTAACGGCGCGTTCGGGCTCGACAGCGAAGGTCGCCTCGTCACGTCGAAAGGGTATCCTCTCTACGGCAATATCTACCTCCCCTCGAACGTCAGCGTCGATGACGTCATAATCGGCTCCAACGGCGCGGTCTCTTACACTTACGACGGCGCGACCGTTTCAACGGGGCAATCGTTGAGCCTCGCGCGATTCCTTTATACTTCCTACCTTCAATCGATCGGCGACGACCTGTTTATCGCAAACGACATGACGGGCGCGGAGATCGCAATCGACCTTACCGATGCGGACGAGACCACTTCGCTCATTCAGGGGCGGCTCGACACGCTCAACGTTACCGTCCGCGGCACCAAGGCGGATAACGAGCTGACGAACTCCGTCAAGCAATTCGTCTTCGGCGATCCCAATACGAAGGTCGTCTTTACGCAGGGAGTTCTCGCCAACACCGGCGTCTCGACCAACGTTGCGCTCGACGGCGAAGGCTTTTTCCGCGTCATCCTCCCCAACGGCGATTATGCTTACACTCGCGACGGCTCCTTTACTCGCGACTCCGACGGATATTTTGTCACCGCCGACGGTTACCGCCTCGCCGATCAGATCACCGTTCCGCGCGGAGCGCTCGACAGCACGATTAACATCTCGAGCGACGGCACCGTTTCATACACCGTCGACGGCAACACGACTTATGTCGGCACGATTACCGTCTATCGCTTCCTCAATCCGTCGGGGCTCGAGCCGATTTATGCCTTCGGCGAAAATTTATTCCTCGAAACCAAAAACTCCGGCTATGCAACTCAAACATTCGTCGGTTCGGGCGGCACTTCGATCTATCAAGGTATGGTCGAGCGCAACGGCGTGAATTTCGTTGAAGACTTCGGCTCGCGCGTTTCGATCGCCGCCTCCGACGGCAACGACACCATCACCAACCGCGAGGCGATGATTTCAATCGACGCGGGCAACGGCAACGATATCATTCAAAACACAAATATGCTGTCGTTGGTCGATGCGCCGGTCTCGACGCTCGTTTCGACGGGCGGCTTAACCGATCTTGCCATCGACGGCGACGGATATTTTAAAGTCGAGTTGCCCGACGGCGATGCCGCCTACACTCGCAACGGCGCCTTCACTCGAGACTCCGGCGGCAATCTCGTCACTGCCGACGGTTATCCGCTTTATGAGAACGTCGCCATCCCCGACTACATTTCCTCCGATACGCTCATCATCAACAGCGCCGGCGCCGTCACGTATTATCAAAATTGGGGCACGATCCCCGAGCAATCGGTGAACGTCTACGTGTTCAATAATCCCGAGGGGCTCGAGTCGATCGGCAACGATTTATATAAAGCAACGTCGGCGAGCGGATTTGCGGCGCAACTCGATCTTTACGCGTCGGGCAATCGGACGGCGATCGTTCAGGGCGCGCTCGAAAATCATGTGATGCGCGATGAGCCGACGTATTTATCGATTGTCGACGGCGGCACCGGTAACGATTCGATTGACAACGTGCTCGGCGATTATGTTTGGATCAAGGGCGGTCAAGGCGCCGACACGATCAAAAACAGCGGCGATCTGGTGACGATCTCGGGCGGCTCGGGCAATGATTTGATTTACAACTTTGTCGGCGATGCGACGGTCGACGGGCTTTTGAAAGAGACGGGGCGACCGACGAGCGTTGCGATCGAGGGCGACGGATATTTTAAAATCAAGTTGGCGGACGGGAGCGATTCCTACACTCGCAACGGCGACTTTCACATCGACAGCGCGGGCAATCTGGTCACCGCCGACGGCTATGCGCTGTATGACAACGTCCACATTCCGTTGCGTGCTCCGCGCGGATCGATTGAGATTGCGCGCGACGGCACGGTTTCATATCTTCAGAACGGCTCGAGAGTGAGCGGCGATCAAATAAAAATCTATCAATCCGCCGATGACAGCTTTATCGTCCAAGGCGTGGCTGAACAGTTCGGGACGCTGAACGTTGACGGTCAGGGGACGTTGACGATGGTCGACGGCGGCGAAGGCGATGATACGATCGTCAATAACAGCCCGGGCGCGACGATAATGGGCGGCGCGGGCTCGGATCGGATCAGTCTGCAGAGTTCGGCTCAAACGGTCGAGTTTTCGATTGGCGGCGGCAACGATACGATTTACGGCTTCGACACGGATGACACGTTGCGTTGCGTGATGGCGGATGTCAACAGCTCGTCGCTCGACGGCAGCAATGTGATTCTGTATATCGGCGGCGGCTCGATTACGTTTGTCGGGTCGGCGGGCAAACAGATTAAAGTGCAGGACACGAACGGCAAGGTGACGACGAGCCTCTACGGTCGCGAGGCGGAGCAAGTCGGCGATGACTCGTTAGTGTCGGCTGATACGTTAGCGGCGGGCATCGTCTACAACAAAAAGCGTCCGAAGGTGGTGCAGATCAACAGTCCTTACAGCGGCTTGGTGGACGAGGCGAATTTTTCATATCGGGTGACGAAGCTCGACGCGTCGAATGACGATCAGCCTGTGGTGTTGGTGGCGGCGGCGAATCGCGACTCAAATTTGATCGCGGGCACGGGCGGCGCGACGTTGATCGGCAACACCGGCGACGATAAACTTTACGGCAACGTGGGCTCTGATGTGTTTGTGTACTCGGTGGGCGGCGGCAACGATCTGATCGGCATTCAAAAGCGCGGGCAGGAGTCGTTATGTTGCGCGGCGCAGGATAAGATTGTACTCGTGGGCAATGAGAGCCTTTCGTCCGACAGTTTGATTTTGACGGATCGGCGCAAGCTGGTGACGGTCGAATTTGAAGGCGACAAAAACAGCCGCCTTACGATTAATAAGACGGCGTCGTTAGATGCGGTGCAATTTTATTTCGGCACGGATTATGTGAGCGCGCTCGAGGGCGATCCCTACACTTATGGGGTGACGAGCGACGTATCGCTCAACGCGCGCGGGAATGTGTTGACAGTCAAGCCGACGACGAGTAAGACGGTAACGATTGATGCGTCGGACATGGTGTCGACGGCGCGGACGATTGACGGCTCGAGTGCGAAGGGGAAATTATATCTGATAGGGAACGGGCAATCGAACGTGATGATCGCGAGCGCTGCCGGCTCGACGCTTGACGGCGGTTGGAATAAGGCGAAGAATCGCGGCACGGCGGATAAATATTACGGAGGCTCGGGCGCGGACGTGTACATTTACGACGGCGCGGGCAATGATGTGATCTACAATTACGAGGCGCAAGATAAAATTGTGATGAGCGCGGGCGAGATCAGCAGCGGGCGACTGAACGGGCAGAATGTGACGTTTAAGAGCGGGAGCAATTCGCTGATCGTTCGAGATGCGAAGGGCAAGACGATCACGTTGACGGACGGCACGGGTGAGACGTCGCGATATCAATTTACGTCGGCGAATCGGACGTTGGAGAAGGCGCTGCTCACGTCGAGCGATCAGTTTTCGACGGAGGATTATTGGTTTGAAGAAGACGCCGCAGCGGAGGTCGATGAACTGTCGGAAATAATATCGGCGCCGGAGCTCGACGCGTCTGATCTGTCGACGGAAGTAGCGCCGAATGATCTGCTGAAAAATATTACGGTTTCCGCGCGGAGGGTTACGCGGCACCGTTCCGAAAAATAAATTCTCCCGACGGTTTAGAAGGGGCGCCGCTTCTTCGGTCGAAGGCGCCTTCCTTTAAGGGAGCGGGTGGACGAAAAAATCATTGCCCCGCGACTGCGGCGTTCCGTCATGCTCGGTAATGCAGTTGCGCCTGTTTATATGGGCGCCGCCGTCGCCCCCGCCCACGAATGCGGCGCCCAAACCGAGGTCGGCATGCCCACCCGCGTTGGCGGCGCCCCGCAACTTTTTTCGTCGCTTCA
>CALGGP010000276.1 GCA_937915885.1 uncultured Selenomonadales bacterium
CCGTCGACCGCTGCCGCCCCGTCGATCGCCGCCGCCCCGTCGATCGCTGCCGACCCGTCGACTGCTGCCGAGCGAGAGGCGCCGTCCAACGCGGGCGGGCGGGTGGAAGCGGCGATCGGCACCGTCTTATATCTCACTCCGTCGTTGTCGCTGATCAATCAGACGCTGATCGAGTGGAGCGCGCAAGCCGACAATAAAATCAATGCCGTCTGTGTTTGCTCCGACAAAAAAGTTTCGCGCACCGACGACATGCCCGAGGATAATCCCATTTTCCCCGTCACCACCGATCCCGTCGAGATCAAACGCCGCATCACCGACGGCAAATTCAACGTCATATTCTCGACCTATCAATCGCTCGGCGCGGTTGCCGAAACCGAGATCACTTTCGACCTCATAATTTGCGACGAGGCTCATCGGACGACCGGCGTCGATGCCGACGACGAGACCGCGCTCTTCAAACGCGTCCACGACAATAATTTTATCAGCGCCAAACGCCGCCTCTATATGACTGCCACGCCCAAAATTTATAACGCACCCGTCAAGGACGGCGACGCCAAAATTTGGTCGATGGACGACGAAGAAGTTTTCGGCTCCGAATTTTATAAAATGACTTTCAAAAACGCGCTCGATCATCATCTCTTGACCGATTATCGAGTGCTCGTGTTCGGCGTCCGCGAAGGCGATCTGCCTGCCGATATCGTCAACGCCGTTTATTCCGACAAGGACAAAGCCGTCACTCTCGACAAAGCCACTCAAGTTGTCGGCGCCATCAACGCGCTCGCTAAACGCGTCGATTCCAAATCAGAGTTCATGCTCGACGACGACCCCGATCGCATGCGCTCCGCCGTCGCCTATTGCCCGTCGATCGCCGTCTCGAAAATCGTCACGACGCTCTTCAACAAAATTCGTCCGCTCCTGAGCACGACGCTCGACGTTCAATCCGAGCACGTCGACGGCTCCATGAAGTCCGACGTCCGCAAACAAAAACTCCGCACTCTCAAAAATGTTGCCGACGGTCATTGTCACGTCCTAACCAATGCAAAATGTTTGTCCGAAGGCATTGACGTCCCCGCGCTCGACGCAATTATTTTTATGTCGCCGCGCAAGTCTCAAGTCGACGTCATTCAAGCCGTCGGTCGCGTCATGCGCAAAGCCGAAGGCAAACATTACGGCTACGTCATCATTCCCGTGCTCGTGCCAAACGATGTCGACCCCGCCGCCGCCCTCGACAACAATAAAGATTATCGCGTCATCTGGCAGATCGTCAACGCGCTCCGCTCCCACGACGAAATTCTTTACACCGAGATCAATAAATGGCGCTTCAACGATTACGAGCCCGCCGCCGATAAGGATTCCAAAATTATTTTCGCCACCACCCCCGAGCACTCCGAATATCAAACCGCGTTGTGGAATGATTTTCGCAAGGCGATGGTCGCGCGGCTCGTCGAGAAGGTCGGCGACAGTCAATATCTTGCCACGTGGGGGCGCGACGTTGCCGAGATCGCCGAGCGACACAAAACCCACATCAAAACGCTGATCGCCGTCGACGGTCCGCACAAGGACGCCTTCAACGAATTTCTTGACGGGCTCCGGCATAATCTCAATCCCAACGTCACTGCCGACGACGCCGTTGATATGCTCGCGCAGCATCTCATCACACGCCCCGTTTTCGAGGCGCTTTTCGAGAACTATAATTTTATGGATCGCAACGCCGTATCGCAATCGATGCAAAATATTTTGCGCCTGCTCGACGACGCCGGCTCCGATAAGGACAACGAAACGCTCAAAAATATTTATGAGTCCGTCCAACAACGATGCTCCGGCATCAAAAATCCGCGCGATCGTCAACAGATCATCATCGAGCTCTACGATAAATTTTTCAAGGTCGCGCTCCACAAAACCGTCGAGAAGCTCGGCATCGTCTATACGCCCGTTGAGGTCGTCGACTTCATCTTGAAAAGCGTCGACGCCGTCCTCCGCGCGGAGTTCAATCGATCGCTTTCGAGCGAAGGCGTTCATATCCTCGACCCGTTCACCGGCACAGGAACGTTTATCACCCGGCTGATTGAGCTCGGCTTGATTGACGATCAAAATCTCGAGCGCAAATATCTGTCGGAGCTGCACGCCAATGAAATTGTGCTGTTGGCGTATTACATTGCGGCGATCAACATCGAAAATGCGTTTCACGCGCGCGTCGGCGATCAAAATTATCGTCCGTTCGACGGCATTTGTCTTACCGACACTTTTCAATTGGGCGAGTCCGAGGGCGGGCTCTTCAAAAAATATTTGGCGCTGAATAATGAGCGCATCAATCGGCAGAAGTCGACGGAGATTGAGGTGATTGTCGGCAACCCGCCGTATTCGGTCGGGCAACGCAGCGCCAACGACAACGCGCAAAATCAAAAATATCCCGCGCTCGAGCGGCGCATCACCGATACTTACGTCAAACACACCGACGCCACCAATAAAAATTCCTTGTACGACAGTTATATAAAGGCGTTTCGTTGGGCGTCGGATCGGATTGCGCGCGGCGGCGTGATCGGTTTTGTCACCAACGGCGGCTGGCTCGACACCGCTGCCATGGACGGCATGCGCAAATGCTTTGCCGACGAGTTCACTTCGATCTACGTTTTCAATCTGCGGGGCAACGCTCGGACGCAAGGCGAGGCTCGTCGTCGTGAGCGGGACAATATTTTTGGTGAAGGGACGCGGACGCCGGTGACGATCACGATCCTTGTCAAGAATCCGAAGGTGGATCGGGCGGCGGAAATTCATTACGTTGACATCGGCGATTATCTCACTCGGCGCGAAAAACTTGACAAGATCGCGGCGCTGGATAATGTGTTGAGCGTGGAGTTTACGTCTGAGGAGCGGCTGATTGTTCCGAACGGGCGGCATGATTGGATCAATCAACGGGGCGACGAGTTTGATCGTTTCACTCCGATTGCGCCCGACAAAAAATTTAACGGCTTCGCGCGGAGTTTCTTCACCACATTATCCCACGGGCTTGAGACCGGTCGCGACGCATGGATTTATAATTTTTCCCGATCCGAACTCGATCGGAATATTAATCGGACGATCGATTTTTTCAACGCCAACGTCGGTTCCGATCCGATCTACGACTCGACGAAAATCTCATGGACGAGCAGCCTTTTAAGTCGCAAAGAAAAAATTATTTTTGAAGGCGCTCGGATCGTTGACGGCTTTTATCGACCGTTTTGCCGACAAAATATTTATATCGGCGACGAACTGATTCACCGTCGAGGTCAGATGCCGAAAATATTTCCGACGGGGCGCGAAAATAATTTGGTGATCTGCCTGCCGAGCGTCGGCGACAAACAAAATTTTTCTGTGCTGATGGTTGATCGGATTGCCGATCTTCACATCATCGGGGCGGTTCAATGCTTCCCGCTGTATTGGTACGAAGCAAAGCGGCAAGCCGATCTCTTCGGCGATCAATACATTCGCCACGACGGCATCAGCGACTACATTTGGCAGGCGGCGCGGCACCTTTACGGCGTGCGCGTCACGAAAGAAGACATCTTCTATTACGTGTACGGCTTCCTGCATCTGCCGTTGTATCGAGAGAAATTCGCCAACGAATTGCGGAAGTCGTTGCCGAGAATATTTTTGGTTGAGCGTTCGACGGAATTTTGGGCGTTGGTTGAGGCGGGGCGTCGGCTGGCGGAGCTGCACCTGAACTATGAGACGCAACCGCCGCCGTCTGATGTGACGGTCGAAGGGACGGAGCGCGGCGACTATCGCGTGCGGAAGATGCGCCTGTCGAAGGATCGCACGGAGCTTCGGTACAACAATTCGATCCTGATCAAAAACATTCCCGCGCGGAGTTTCGAGTACGTGGTGAACGGGCGGTCGCCGCTGGAGTGGCTTATTGATCGATATCAGATAAAGACGGACAAGGCGAGCGGTCTGACGAATGATCCCAACCGTTGGTGTTCGGAGCATGGCGATCCCGATTATATTTTACGCTTGATCCTGAGCGTGTTGACGGTGTCGCTCCGCTCGGCGGACATCATAGACGGGTTGCCGACGGTGGAGTTTTGATCATTGACAACGGGCGGCGGGCGTGGTAATATCTTATTTGAACTCAAGCATAAATCAAGCAGATCCATGTGGTTTCACCGAAAAAGAACCCCCGAGGAGTTGCTGCTCCAAAGGGGTTTAGTCATGTCTCGTTTCGGACTATAGTAACTTCTTCTTGAGCCACTTTATGGCGCGCACGGCGACGCTGTAGACGCAGTTTGACACCACGCCCGCGCCGACTGCCTTGATGAAATCAAGCAGATCCATGCTCACACCTCCTTTCGACGAAAGTCACCGAGAGGTGCACGCGCATTATACAACGGGCGCTCATCGATTGCAACGGACGGTTGGTTGTTGACAGCAGACGCCGCACGTGGTAATATGCAACCACTAATGAAAATCAAAGTCGAGGATTTCCATTGGACTTCACCAAAAAAAGAACCCTCAGGAGTTTGGGCACTCTTGAGGGTTTAATAATTTTGGCGTCGCCTTTGGCAAAGGCTTACAGCCGATCTTTGATCAGCTTCACGACGTACGCGGCGAGTTTATAAACGCAGTTGCCGACCACGCTTGCGCCGACCGCCTTTAGGAAGTCGAGAAATTCCATCGACCTCACCTCCCTTCCGATGAAGTCACCGAAAGGTGCACGCGCATTATACAACGGGCGCTCATCGTTTGCAACGCACATTAATGTTGACAGCGGGCTCGGCGCGTGATATCATCTTATTGTATGTAGCTCAGTGATCTAGGAGGCTCATGCATGTCACCAAAAAAAACCCCTCGGGAGCCGGTTACTCTCGGGGGGTTTCGAGTATTTCGGTAAGTCGCCTTCAATGGCTTACAGCAGTTTCTTAATCTGCTTCACGACGTACGCGGCGAGTTTATAAACGCAGTTACCGACCACGCTTGCGCCGACCGCCTGTAGGAAATCTAGGAGGTTCATGTTGCCACCTCCTTCCTATAGAAGGTGCTCCTATTGTACAACGGGCGATCATCGTTTGCAACGGACGGTTGGTTGTTGACAGCGGTCGCCTCGCGTGATATCATCTGATCGTGGATAAGAAATCGATTTAAATCCATAATGAATGTGTTGACCGAACTCATAGCTTTGGAAAAGAAATACCCTCGTTGGAGTTACCTGGCTCCTTCGGGGGCTTTTCGATGCCAAGCACCGATTATGGAATTGTCACTGCTACATGGTAAGCAGCTTCACGATGTCATCTACCAGTCTGCAAACATAATTTCCAATCATACTCGCGATGATCGCCTCGATGAATGTGTTAACCTCACGCATAACTTTCACCTCCTTTTGGGTAAAGTTACCCGGAGGCTTGTCGGTATACAATAGGCGCTCATCGTTTGCAACGGACGGTTGGTTGTTGACAGCGGGCGACGGCGTGTGATATCATCCAATCGTGGATAAGAAAATCGATTTAAATCCATAATGAATGTGCAAACCGACTTCATGGTATCGAAAAGAAATACCCCCGTTGGAGAGGCTAAGCTCCTTCGGGGGCTTTTCGGTGATGCTCACCGATTATGGATTGTCACTGCTACATGGTAAGCAGCTTCACGACGTCATCTGCCAATCTGCAAACATAATTTCCAATCATGCTCGCGATGATCGCCTCGATGAATGTGCAAACCTCCTTCATAATATCACCCCCTTAATGGGTAAGACTACCCGGAGGCTTGACGGTATTATACAATGAGTGATCATCATTTGCAATTTAAAAGCCCCGACCGTCGGGAATGACGATCGGAGCCTTTTTTTATTTCATCGACGTCCGCTCCGCGCGGAGCTTTCGATCAAAGTCCTTTCGACTTGCGAACTTCCTGCAGTTTCGGTCCCATGATGCGCTTGTACGCCTCGACGCCCGGCTGATTGAACGCGTCAACGTTCGACAGCTCGCCTTCGTAGGCAACCGACATTGCCAACATGTAGAGCAGCTCGCCCAAATGATATTCGTTGAGCTCCGGCAGAGTGAAGCATGCATTGAACCGTCCGTCCGACTTCAACGCGTCCGCGTTCGATTGACGCGCCACCTCGAGCGCCTCGCTCATCGTCACGCCCGAAATATCCGCCAACTTCTTCGCCTCGGGGAACGCGTTCGGAATGATCAGATCGTTGTCCCACTTCGCAACTTTGATGAATTGCACAATCTTGTCGAGCGCGCCTTCCTGATGCTGTTGCGTCTGAGAGTGCATGTCCGTCGTGCCGACCGCCACCAGCGGCGTACGCCCGTAGTTGACGACCTTGCCGTCCTTGTCGAACTTCTTGCCGAGCGACTCCGCCAACAGCTGAATGTACCACTCGGAGACCGACTTCAAATAATCGCCGTACGGCATCATCACTTCGATGTTGCGACCGTGCTTTTGCGCCGCCGCAAATTTGAGCGCCGCATTGAGCATCGCCGGATTCTCGAACAGATTTTCGTTCTGACAGGCTTTGTCCATGTCCTGAGCGCCTTTGAGGAACGCCCAAATGTCGATGCCTGCGACCGCCGCCATCGTCAAGCCGACTTCGCAGAAGATCGTAAAGCGTCCGCCCACGCCGTCGGGCACGCTGAACGTCTCCCAACCGTTGTCGCAAGCCAACTGCTTGAGCAGCGTCTTCTTCTCCATGTTGGGATCGGTGACGGCAACGACTTCAACGTCAATCTCGTCGACTTTCTTCAGCGCGTCGTAAATCACCATGAAGTTGCTCATCGTGTCGAGCGTGCCGCCCGATTTCGAGATGCAGATCAACATGACTTTGAACTTGCGACGCGGACCATGCTCATGATGAATGTGCTCGTGATAGTTGCGATCGTGGGTGCGGATCGCCTCGTGCTCGGTCTCGTCGTCGTGATGATTTTTGAAGAACGGCGGCGGAGGCGGCGGGCAACACGGCTCGAATTTGGGACCGTGCGCCAATGCGATCAGATGATTGATCAGATCGTTCGTCCGACGCGGGTCGATGTTTTGACCGCTGAAATAAATTCTCGGAAGTCCTTTACGCTCCTCGGTGCTCCACGCATTCCAGAACTCGCCGCAGAACACATCGAACAGCACCTTGTTGCCGAGGAACGAGCCGCCGATTCCCAGCGACACGACTGCATCGACGTTATTGCGCACGTGCTCGGTGAGCTTGCGGAGCTTGGCAAGGGATTGCGGGGAATTGAGATTGCCGTCCTCGACGTAGGGCAGTTGAGAGAAGTAAACTTTTTCGGGGGTGCCGTCCTTCGACAGATGCGCCTTGATGAAACCGTCTTTGCGCATGACTTTCATAGCCTCGTGCGCTTTTTTGAGGTCTTCGGCGTAAGAGTCGAGATCAGCCTGAGTGACTTTGCCCTCGCCGAACAGATTGTCGTAGTCGAACGAGAAGCCGGACTTCAGTGTAAGTGCCATAAACCAAATCTCCTTTCAAAAAATTTTATCCCGTCCTAAAGAGCCGTCCAACGCCCCCACCC
>CALGGP010000277.1 GCA_937915885.1 uncultured Selenomonadales bacterium
TCGACCGCGCGATTGGAAGCCGCCGCCCGCTCAACGTTACCCCGCGCGATTGACGCCGCCGCCCGCTTGCGTCGACGGCGCTCTGCCATCCATCGTTCCGCGCGGAAGAATAAATCTATGCGGCTTTAAATTTTATGCGGCGCGTGCTATAATGTCAAAAAAATTTTCGGGAGGTCTGTCGATGGAATTGCGCGGGACTTTGATGCTGCTCGGCGCATCATTTTTATGGGGCACAACATTCGTCGCACAAATGAGCGGCATGGACGGGCTCGGACCGTTCTCTTATGCCGCCCCGCGCTTCCTGCTCGGCGTGATCTCCGTCATCGTCGTTTGGCTCCTTCAATCAAAGGAACGCGCGAAACTTCGTCGAGCCGGTAAATATAAAAGCGGCTTCGGCGTCGGATTGATCTCCGGCGTGATCATGTTCGTCGCCTCCTCACTACAACAAGTTTCGATGGTCTACACCACCGCCGGTAAAGCCGCCTTCATCACTTGCCTCTACATAGTCTTCGTGCCCATCGGCGCCGTCCTGCTCGGCAAAATTATCCGCCGCGAAAATTGGATCGGCGCCTTCACCGCGCTCGTCGGACTTTATCTGCTCGCCGTCAATGAGGAATTTTCCCTCGGCATCGGTGACGTGATCGTATTCGTCAGTTCCTTCTTCTGGACCGCACAAATTTTATTCATCGATCGATTTGCGTCCCGCGTCGACGTGATCGAACTGTCCGTCGCTCAACTGTTTGTCTGCTTCGTCTTCAGCTCGATCGCCATGACTGTTTTCGAGACGCCCAACGTCGGCGCCATGCTCGACGCTTGGTTCCCAATCTTCTACGGCGGAGTAATGTCGGCGGGCGTCGCCTTCACTCTTCAAATCTACGGTCAAAAATACGCCGAGCCCTCGACCGCCGCTATCCTCATGAGTTTCGAGGCGCTGTTCGGAGCGCTTTCAAGTTGGATCATCCTCGGCGAACAAATGTCGTCTCGAGAAATTTTCGGCTGCGCTCTGATGCTCATCGGAATGATTGTTTCGCAACTCAAATTATCGGGCGCGCGCCGTTGAAAAAGGATTATCCGCGTCAATGTCGAATTTATTCTCGATACTGTAATGAGAGAAGGTCACACCATGGCTGATAGGGATGCGGCGATTAAACAGGCACTCGAAGAGCTGCGCAATAAGAACAAGAGGGGAACCATGGCGGAAGACAGCACGTCGATAAAGCGCGCAATCGTCACGATCAAAGTCTTCGGCGTGGGCGGCGGCGGCAACAGCGTCCTCGAGCGCATCGCCGAAAGTGACTTCCCCGATATAGATTTGGTCGCGGTCAACACCGACATCAACGCGCTCAAATTTTCCAACATGGGCGCGATCAAAACGATTCAGATTGGCGATTCGCTGACGAAGGGGCGCGGCACCGGCGGCAACGTCATGGTCGGTGAGCTCGCCGCCAAAAACGACGCCGATCGAATAAAAAGCATGATGCTCGGCGCCGATATGATTTTCATCACGGCGGGCATGGGCGGCGGGGTCGGCACGGGCGCGGCTCCGATCGTCGCCAAGATCGCCAAGGAGCAGGGAATGTTGACGGTCGGAGTGGTGACGATCCCCTTCTCATTCGAGGGCGCGCGCAAAAAACGCATCGCCGAGCAGGGCATCATAAAAATGCAATCGTACATGGACGCGCTGATCACCGTCAAAAACGACAACTTATTGAAACTCGAGCGGAATCAAAAATTGACTGTGGTCGACGCATTTCACGCGGCGGACTCCGTCCTTCGGCAGTCGATAAAATGTATGGCGGAGATGATCCTGTCGACGGGCGTGATCAACGTCGACTTTGCGGACGTGACGACGATTTTCCGACAGAGCGAATCGAGCGACGCGATCCTCGGGATCGGAGTGAGCAACGTCAGCGCGTTGAAGGCGGTGCAACAGGCGCTGCAGACGCCGTTGATCGACAAATCGTTGAAAGGCGCGCGCGGCGTGATATTGAACATAACGGGCGACGAGAGCCTGCCGATGTACGACGTCGACGAGGCGGCGAAATATATCTTCAGTCAAACGGCGGAGGACGTGAACATAATTTTGGGGACGGTAATCGATCCGAAGATGAAGGGGCGGGTGCAGGCGACGATAATAGCGACGGATTTTGCCAACAGTTTGTCGTTGAAGGCGCCGACGATCGAAGTGCCGAAAAGCAAGGTGACGGTATCGAACGGATTCAACCTTGAGGCGCCGAAATTTGCGCCGCCGCCGGCTCCGAAGGGGAATAAGCCGGGCAGCAGCGTTGGTGGAGGATTTGCGATCCCATCGTTTTCGCTGTTTCGACCTAAGAATGATCCGAACAAAAAATAAATGCTCCCAACCACCCGTTGGTTTTCGGGGATAACAGATCGGAAGAGCGTCGTGTAGGGAAAGAGTGTAGATCT
>CALGGP010000278.1 GCA_937915885.1 uncultured Selenomonadales bacterium
GCCGACGCGGGTGGGAACTGCTACCTCGGTTGGGCGACGGCGTTGGGGGGCGGGAGCGTCGGCGGCGCCCCATAACAAAATTCGGTTGGCGGAAAAAATTTTATGGATTGAGCCGAACCGATTGCCCATCTCGTAGTTTGTTGACGCCGGCCGTCACGATCACATCGCCGCGCTTGACGCCCGCGATCAACGCTTGATTGCCTTCAAACCGTTTCACTTCGACCGCCTTTGATTTTACTTGATCGCCGTCGACGATAAAAATTTTTGGCTGATTGTCCGATTGATATATCGCCGTCAACGGAACCGCAAATCCTTCGGACGGTTTTTTTTCGGCATCGAAAGAGGCGCTTGCCGTCATTCCCAATCGAATTTCCGACGGCGGCTCGAGTAATGTGATCCGCACTCGATAGGTTCTCGACGCCGCGTCCGCCATCGGCGCAATCTCTCGAACGACGCCGCGCGTTTCGACCGTTGACGCCCAAAATTTTATTACTGCCGATTGATCGATTGTCGGCAATTTATTTTCCGGCACGTTGATCTCAACTTCCAATTCGTTTGTTTGCACGAGAGTTAAAACGGTTTGACCCGCCGCGACGACTTGACCTTCCTCGACGTTGACTGCCGAGATCACTCCGTCGGCGTCGGCTGTCAATCGAGTGTAGGACAGCGCGTTGTAGGATTGTTGAGCGGCGGCGCGAGCGTTTTCGTGTGCGGCGAGCGCGGCGTCGTAATTGGTGCGGTACTCGTCGAGAACGGCGGCGGGGATCGCGTCTTCGTCGAAAAGTTTTTGATATCGCTCGAGATTGGAGCGCGCGAGCTCGAGTTGAGCGGCGGTCGACGACAGTTGAGCGTCGGCTTGACGTGTTTGCTGATCGAAATCGGAGGCGTCGAGCGTCATGAGGACGTTGCCGATCGAAACGCGATCACCGACATCGACGGCGCGATTAATGATGCGCCCGCCGACTTGGAAAGCGAGATTTATTTCGTAGCGCCCCTTGACGGTGCCGGAATAAATTTCTTCGGATTCGGCGTTGTCATTTTCGACGGTGATTGTTCGGACGACGGGCGGCTTTTCGATCTCGACGGCTTGATCGTTGCAACCGACCGTCAAAAAACTCATCGCGAGCATCAAAAAAATTTTTTTCAACCCTTAAACTCCTGCACCCAATAGTGTTTGTATTTGCCCTTGCCGCTGTAGAGGTAGGCGACTCCGAGGTACTTAAAATTTTTGTTGAGGATATTGGCGCGGTGCCCGGGCGAATCCATCCACTGTTGCATGACCATTTCGCACGACGTTTGACCCGCCGCGAGATTTTCTCCGACCGTTTTGTAGGTGATGCCGTAGAAGACGGAGTTAAACGGCAGCCCGTTGGGTCTGGTGTGCGAAAAGCTCTTGACGATTTCGCGCGCGCGGATCATCGCGGGGCGATATAATTCTCTCGACAATTTTACGGACGGCAGTCCCGCCTTTTTGCGTTCGATGTTGACGAGGCGGACAATTTCTTCGGCGGCTTGATCGCGCGTGGTGATTGCCTCCGCCGAGACGACCGCCGACAATATTATCAGCATCGCCAGCAATGCCGTCGAAAAAATTTTTCCCATGATTATTCGTCTCCAATGGTCGAAAGTTCGTCGTCGATGATGCTCCGCGCGGAGTCGATTTGATTTTCGACCTGACGATTGGAAGTTCCTCCTAAGGAATTGCGATTGCCGACGCACGTCTCGGGCTTGATTGCCTCGAGCACGTCATCATCGAACAGCGGCGAATATTTTTTGTACTCGTCGACCGTCAAATCCTTTAAATAAATCCCGCGCGCGATGCAGTCATGCACAATCCGACCCGCAATCGCATGCGTCTCTCGGAACGGCACGCCGCGCTTGACAAGATAATCGGCTAAATCGGTCGCATTGCTGAAGTCCTCTTCGACCGCACGACGCATATTCTCCGCGCGGATTTTCATGCCGTCGATCAATTGAGCGAAGACGGCGAGACTGAATTTGATCGTGTCAATCGCGTCGAAGAGCCCTTCCTTATCTTCCTGCAGGTCTTTATTGTAGGCAAGCGGCAGCGATTTAACGGTCGTCAACATCGCCATCAAATGTCCGATCACTCGACCGCTCTTGCCGCGAACCAACTCCGGCACGTCGGGATTTTTTTTCTGCGGCATCATCGATGAGCCGGTGCAATGAGCGTCGTCGAGCTCGATGAATGAAAACTCTCGAGAGCACCACAGAATAATCTCTTCGCTCAATCTCGACAGATGAATCATCAAAATCGACGCGGCGGATAAAAATTCCATCACATAATCGCGGTCGCTGACGGCGTCGAGACTGTTGTTGTAAATCCGATTGAAGCCGAGCAGTTGAGCAGTCATTTGACGATCGATCGGAAATGTGGTACCGGCGAGCGCGCCCGCTCCGAGCGGCATGATATCGGCACGTTGATAGACGCCGTCGAATCGCTCAAAGTCGCGGCTCAACATCGAAAAATACGCGAGCATGTGATGCGCGAACAGGATCGGTTGAGCGCGCTGCAGATGAGTATAGCCCGGCATGATCACGTCGCGATGTTTCGACGCGCAATCGACCAGCGCCCGTTGCAATCCGACGATCAACCGTTGGACTTCGCGCGTCTGACGTCGGACGTGCAGATGCATGTCGAGCGCGACCTGATCATTTCTCGAGCGCGCGGTGTGAAGTCGACCGCCCGCCTCGCCGATCCGATCGGTCAACGCCTTCTCGACGTTCATATGAATATCCTCGAGGTCGACGGAGAATTTGAATTTGCCTTCGTCGATCTCCGCGCGGATTTTTTTCAAGCCGTCGATGATCTTATCGCGATCGTCGTCGGAAATAATTTTTTGCGCGGCAAGCATCGTGGCGTGCGCGATCGAGCCTTCGATGTCCTCACGATAGAGGCGTTTATCGAATCCGATCGACGCTTGAAACTCGTTAATCATCTCGTCGGTCGACTTCTCGAATCGCCCGCCCCACAGTTTTTTATTCTTGTCAGTCATAATCATTCCTCCCGCAATCAATTGACGCCGTCCCTGTGGAAAATCGCCATGGTTTTCATCGCATACTCGTCACCGTGCGCCGCCGCACGCGAGTACCAAACGAGCGCCTTTTGCTTATTGAGCGGTATGCCGTAGCCGAACCAATACATATCCGCCAATTTTGCCATCGCGCCGACATCACCCGCCTCCGCCGCGTCACGACAAATTCTAAACGCGTTGTCGCCATCGGACGGCACCAACGGCAGCGCCGCTCCCCACGGCAACATCACATTCTCGAACATGATATACTTCGCGTCGAGCTCCGCTTGATCGCGCGCTTGAATTTCGATGCGCGGCGTCCCGAGCACTCCTATATAATGTCGCTTGCCGATTTCCGACGGCACCGTAAAATTCTCGCCGCACAAATAAATTTTTGGTTCGCCGAGATCGAGCAGATAAAGCAAATCATATTGGTTGAGCGCCGTGATCCGCGCGTTCTTGATGATATCCCAATCATCCGTTTTCGTCATCAAAAAATCGCGTGTCTCGCCGGTTCTAAAAATAAGTTTCGTGCCAAAAATTTTATCATTGTCGACGCGCAAAATCATGGATAACTTTATTGCCGCATGGGGAGAATCCGCGTCGATTGCCGCGAGCAGTTTCGCCTCATTGATGTAATTTCGAGCGTTGAGCCACTCGACCAATTCTCCCGAACGAAAATATTTCATCACGCTCCCGAGGTCGAACTCACGACGCAACTCGTCGAGATCATTCACTTCGGCGCCGTCCGACATCGTCAACGCTTTCTTCCGCGCCATATAATTATTCCTCCCCAAACTTAGAATCAATGAGCGCGATCAGTTCCTCGACGGCTTTTTGGTTTTGGGCGACGGAGCCTTCTTTGCTTTAGGCTTCGACAGTGCGCCCCACGGCACCGTGAACTTCTCGCCGCACAAATATATCTTCGGCTCGTCGAGATCGAGCAGATCGGCTAAATCCTCTTGCGTCAACGCCGTGAGCCGCGCGTTCCCTATGATCGTCTCGTCCTTCGTCTTTGTCTTCAATATCTTGCGCTTTTCATCGACTCGCGTCAAGAACTCTTCATCAAAATATTTTTCGTGGTCGACGCCCAACGCCACGCACAATTTTTTCGACGCCTCGGGATCGTCCTTATCGATCGCCGCGACCGCCTCCGCCTCTTCCTCATAATAACGAGCGATGAGCCAATCGAGCAACCGTCCGTCTCGAAAATATTTCATCGCGCTCTCGCCGTCGAAATGCCGACGTAACTCGTCAAGATCGCGCACTTCAACACCGTCCGACATCGTCAGCGCCAATTTCTTTTTCCGTGCCACTTTTTTATCTCCTCAATCCCACACAAACCGATCGAACACTCCCACGATCGCGCTCAGAGCGTCGACCGCTTGTCGCGCATCCGAGCCGTCCGCAATTATTTCTGTCGTCGTTCCCTCGACCAGCCCCAACGACACGACCGATAAAATTTTTTCGCGTCGACCGTTTTGCCCTTCGCTCTCAGACGAATATTCGCTTGGAACGCGGACGCCATTCGTACCAACATCGATTCGGGATAAACGCTTCGATCCCTTTGCGGGACAATCACCGTTCGCTCGTGATGAAGTTCGGGCGGCGCGGTCATCAGTTTCTTCAGCATTTCCGCCACCTTCGACAAGGCGCGTTGCTCGTCGGTTCTTGTGTCAAAATACTTATCGTGGTCGACGCCCAACGCCGCGCACAATTTTTTCGACGCCTCGGGATCGTCCTTATCGATTGCCGCGACCGCCTCCGCCTCTTCCTCGTAATATCGAGCGTTGAGCCAATCGAGCAACCGTCCGTCTCGAAGATATTTCATCGCGCTCTCGCCGTCGAACGCCTGTTGCAATCCCTCAAGATCACGAACCGCAACTCCGTCGCCATCGTCAACGCAAATTTTTTCTTCCGCGCCATCGTCGCACCTCAATCGTAATACTCCTCGCCGAAGCCCGCATCGATCAGTGCCTTCAACTCCTTGACCGCATGCTCGGCGTCTTCGCCCTCGGCTACAATCTTCAGCTCCGTCCCGTAGATGATACCCATCGACATGAGATTAAGCACGCTTTTTGCATCGCCGCTCTTGCCGTTGGCGTTGATCTGTACTTTCGATTGGAACGTCGCCGCCTTCTGCGCAAACTTCGTCGCCGTCAACGCATGCAAGCCCGTCAAGTTCGTGATCGTTGCCGTCGCCTCGACAATCGCTCCGCGCGGAGTTTTATCGCGCTCGACTCCGAACACCGCACAGACTTTCGACTCCGCCTCGGGATCGTTCGCATCGATCGAGCGGATCAACGTCGCCGCATCGTCGTAATTCCTCGCGCTCAACCACGCAACCAATTCCCCCGAACGGAAATATTTCATCGCGCAATCGATGATGAACCGGCGCCTCAATTCCTCGGTCGCAATATTTTTTTGTGCCATCATTTTTTCCTCCATAATGTTATTAAATGAGCGCCGAAGCTCGACCACATCACGAACCTCGGCGCCCAAATTTTTTCGCCGATTCACACCGACGACTGCGTCTGTATTATTTTTTGTCCCGCATCATCAACGCCCGCACCTTCAGCGGCAGCCCGAACAGATTGATAAAGCCTTCGGCGTCCGCCTGATTGTACACGTCGTCGTGCTCGAATGTCACGAACTCTTGACTGTAGAGCGAATACGGCGACTTCGACCCCGCGCTGATGATATTGCCTTTGTACAGTTTCAAGCGCACGGTGCCGGTGACTGTCTGCTGAGTGCTGTCGACGAACGCGGCAAGCGCCTCGCGCAATTGACAGAACCACATGCCGTCGTAGACGAGCTCGCCGTACTTGACGGCAACGTGCTGTTTGAAGTGGAAGGTCGCGCGATCGAGCGTCAAGTATTCGAGCTCGCGATGCGCATAGTAAAGGATCGAGCCCGCAGGGTTTTCGTACACGCCTCTTGACTTCATGCCGACGAGACGATTCTCGCAAATGTCGACAATGCCGACGCCGTTGCGCGCGCCGATCTCGTTGAGCAGCTCGACGATCTCAACCGCGCCAAGTTTTTTGCCGTTGACGGCGATCGGAACGCCGTGCTCGAACTCGACGGTGAGCTCTTCGGCTTTATCGGGAGCGTCCTCGGGCGCCTTGCTGATCTCGAACATCTCATTCTTCGGCGCGTTCCAAGGATCCTCGAGATCGGAGCCCTCATGCGACAGATGCCAGATGTTTCGATCTTGACTGTAAGTTTTATTCGACGCCGCGATCGGAATATTATGCTTCTGCGCGTATTCGATCTCCGCCGTCCGCGAATCAAACTCCCACTCGCGCCACGGGGCTATGATCTTCAATTGCGGCGCCAACGCCTTAACCGTCAGCTCGAAACGCACCTGATCATTGCCCTTGCCCGTCGCGCCGTGAGCAATCGCGTCCGCTCCTTCCGCCTCGGCGATCTCGACCAACGCCTTTGCGATCAACGGACGCGCAAACGACGTGCCGAGCAAATATTTTCCTTCGTAGACGGCGCCCGCTTTGAGCGTCGGGAAAATGTACTGTTCGATGAATTCTTTTTTGAGGTCTTTGATGAAAACCTTCGACGCGCCGGATTTATACGCCTTCGCCTCGACCGCGTCAAGCTCGTCGCCCTGCCCGAGGTCCGCGCACACCGCTATCACTTCGCAGCCGTCGTAATTCTCCTTGAGCCACGGAATGATCACCGAGGTATCGAGTCCGCCCGAATACGCCAATACAACTTTGTTGACTTTTGCCATTGAAAATTTCTCCTCTCAATCAAAAAATATATTTAATGCGGCAGGCGCGCCCAACGCTCGGCAAATTCTTCGTCCGACATGCGTCCGTAATGCCGCATAAATTTTTTAAACCGTCGATGCCCGTAGTCGCCGATCATCAAGCCCATGTTGAGCCGCGGGATCGACCACCGCGCGGAGCGATCAAACATGCCGTCGTCAAGCACGTCGACGATAAACGCCGCCCCATATCCCGCATCGATCACGCCGTCGATCACCGTCCGATTATAATCGCCGTACGGATATGAAAACAGTCGCACCGAGCGCCCGCTCAATTCCTCGATCCGCGTCTTTGAATTTTTTATCTCCGCCTCTAATTCCTCCGACGAGATTTTTGTCAAATACGGGTGGCTCAACGTATGCGATTCGAGCGCGAATTTCGGATTCGTCGACAGTTCCTTCAATTGTTCCGCCGTCGCATGATAATAGTCGCGCGACAACGTTTTGCCGATGCTGTCAACTATCACGAAGAACACCGCCGACATGCCCCGCGCCTCGAGTTCCGGCGCCGCGTATTTTATATTCCCGCCGTATGCGTCGTCGAATGTGATCAGCACAGATTTTTTCGGGAACGGCTCACCGCGCTCGAGATACGACAAAAATTCTTCCGTTGACAGCGTCCGCCAACCGTGCGACTTCAACCAATCGAGCTGATATCGAAATTCCGCAATCGACACATCAAAGCCTTCCATCACCGGTTGCGCCTTGACATCGTGATAGATCAGCACCGGCGGGAAATACGACCGATCCTCGACCGGTTCAGCCTCTGCGCTCGACAGCATCAGCGCCGACATTAACAGCGATAAAAAAAATTTTTTCAGTGCCGAGCCCTCCTCAATAATTTTGTCCGCCGCCCGTTTTGTCCGACGGACGGATTTATGAGGGCGCCGCCGTCGCCCCCGCCCCCGAACGGCAGCGCCCAACTGAGGACGAAGTTCCCACCCGCGACGTCGGCGCCCACTATTCAATTCCTAATTCCTAATTCCTAATTATCCAAGCGGCTGCCAACGCTCCGCAAACGCCTCGGGCAGCATTTTTTTATAGTTCCTCACGAACTGCTTGAATAATTTTTGATGATCGGCGCACACTTCCAAGCCCATATAAATCCTCGGCACCGACCAACGCGCCTCTCGATCGAACAGCCCGCGATCGTTCACCGCAAAGCCGACCTCATAGCCCGCCGCCTTCGACGCATCGATCACCGCTTGATCATAATCGCCGTACGGATATGCGATCGCTCGCACCGTCCGACCCGTCAATTTTTCCAGCGCCGCCTTTGATTCCTCGAGCTCGGCTTTCAATTCCTCCGCCGACAATTGATCCAAATGCGGGTGGCTCATCGTGTGCGATTCGAGCGAAAAGCACTCCGACGACGCCAACGTTTTTACTTCCGCCTCCGTCATATACGGATAACCCTCGAGCGCCGTTCCGATCAGATTCGGATTAATGAAGAACGTCGCGTGCATTCCCCGATCTCTGAGCTCCCGCGCCGCATACAGTCCCGCGCCCTGATATCCGTCGTCGAATGTGATCAGCACCGTGTTTGACGGAAATTTTTTGCCGCTCTCGACCGTTTCTATGAACTCATCCATCGACAGCGTCTCGTAGCCGTTTTTCTGCAGCCATTTGATTTGCTCGACGAAGTCTTTGATCGTCACGTCGAATTTGTTCAGCGCGAATAATTTTATGTCGTGATACATGATCACCGGCGGGAAATACGACCGATCCTCCGTCGCCGCCTCAATCCGCGCGGAGCCGATTAATATTACTGCCAACAGGAGTGCGATCGAAAAAATTTTTCTCAACGCTTGCCGCCTCCTAAATTTTTTATGAGGGCGCCGCCGGCGCGGGGTGGGCATGCTGTCATATGTTGGGCGCCGTGCTCGGAGGGTGGGAGCGTCGACGGCGCCCCATGAGCTTCGATCGAAAAAAATTCAATTGCCCATGGTCAAAACCATGATCGCCTTTTGCGTGTGCAGCCGATTTTCCGCCTCGTCGAAGATCACATTCGCATTCGCCTCGAATACTTCTTCCGTGATCTCCTCCCCGCGATACGCAGGAAGACAATGCATCACGATCGCATTCTTATCCGCCGCCTTCAGCAACTTCGCGTTCACCTGATACGCCGCAAAAATTTTCTTCCGCACCTCATGCTCCGCCTCTTGCCCCATCGACGCCCAAGTGTCCGTCGCTATCACGTCCGCGCCTTCGACCGCCTTATACGGATCGTCCGTCCACTCGAGCACCGCGCCCGTCGACTTCGCATCGTCAAGCGCCAGCCCGAATATATTTTCATCGGGCTTATGCGTCGTCGGCGTCGCCACCGTCAAATTCATCCCGACCTTCGCCGCTCCGCACAAATACGAGTTCGTCATATTATTTCCGTCGCCCACATACGCCATCTTCAATCGACGCAAATTTTTACCCTTGTACTCGCGAATCGTCAACAAATCCGTCAGCACTTGGCACGGATGAAGTAAATCCGTCAAGCCGTTGATGATCGGAATCGTCGCATACTCCGCCAATTCGAGCACGCGCTCATGCCCGAACGTCCGAATCATGATCCCGTCGAGATATCGCGACAGCACTCGAGCCGTGTCTTTGATAGGTTCGCCGCGCCCCAATTGCAGATCGCGGTTCGATAAAAACAGCGCCGACCCTCCGAGCTGATACATTCCGACTTCAAACGAGACCCGCGTCCGCGTCGACGACTTCTCGAAAATCATTCCGAGCGTTTTGCCCTCGAGCAATCGATGAGGCACTCCCGCGCGTTGCATCACTTTCAAATCGGCGGCGAGCGACAAAATTTCTTCGACTTCGTCCGCGCTCAGATCGTGGATTGACAACAGATTTTTGCCCTTCAACATCAACTTCACTCCCATTGACAATGATTTTAATCGGCGAAAGTCTAGCACAAAAAAAAATATTGATCAATGATCAAATGTCGCTTGCGCGGTGACAACTTCCGCGCTTCAATGGTATATTATCAGCCCAACGATTGAGCGTCGGCAATTGCCATGGGCGGACGTTGAGCGTCGGCAGTATGCAATACTGCCAAGGGTGGGTAGGCGGGAGAAAAAATTTTTGAAGGGAGATCGATAGCGATGGCGGAAAATAATTTGACAGAGGTCGTCTTCATTCTTGACAAGAGCGGCTCGATGTGGGAGCTGCGCGACGACACAATCGGCGGCTTCAATTCGATGCTCGAAAAGCAGAAAGCGACCGACAATCAAGTGCTCGTGTCGACGATTTTGTTTGACGACGTGCTGAAGGTGGTGCACGATCGAGTGCCGATTGCGGAGGTTAAGCCGATGACGCGCGAGGATTACGATCCCGACGGTTGCACGGCGTTGCTCGACGCCATGGGCTCGACAATCAAACACATACAAAAAATTCATAAGTACGCGCGCGAAGAGGATCGTCCGGCGAAGACGCTGTTCATCATCACGACGGATGGCATGGAAAATTCGAGCACGCGCTTCAGCTCCGCCGACGTAAAGAAATTGGTCGAGGCGCAAAAGGAGATCGGCTGGGAGTTTTTGTTCGTCGGCGCCAACATCGACGCGATCGAGACGGCGGGGCGCTTCGGCATCGCCGCCAACCGCGCGGTGAATTATCACAGCGATCACATCGGCACGCGCAAGGCGTTTGACGCGTTCGGCGGTCTGATGTATTGCTTCGCGGCGGCGCCGATTGGTGCGGCGCGGGCTTTCGACGAGAGTATGTTGGACGATCTCAAAAAAGATTTCGAGGAGCGCAATCCGAATAAATGATCGATCAGAGCGACTGCGCGAGGACGGCGTCGAGCACGTCAATAACTTCGTCGACGTGAGTTTTCTCGATGATCAACGGCGGAACGAAACGCAACACTTTACCGACGGTGCAATTAATGATAGCGCCGCGCTTCATACAATCGGCGACGATCTCAACGCCGGTTTTTTTATTGTCCGTCGACAGCTCCGCGCCGAGCAATAATCCCTTGCCTCTGACTTCGGTGATCAGCGTCGGATATTTTTGTTGGAGATCGAGCAGTCGACCCTTGAAATAATTTCCGATCTCGACGACGTGATCCAAAAATTTTTGTTCGGGAACGGTATCGAGCACCACATTAGCCGCCGCGCATGCCAACGGATTGCCTCCGAAAGTCGTACCGTGATCGCCGGGCTTGAATGCCTGCGCGACTTCCTCCGTGACGATGAACGCGCCGATCGGCACGCCGCCCGCGAGACCTTTAGCCAGCGTGACGATGTCGGGCTTGACGCCGTAATTTTCATAGGCAAAAAATTTTCCGCTCCGACCGATCCCCGCCTGAATCTCGTCGAGAATCAACAGCGCTTGATATCGATCGCATAACTCACGGACGCGTTTCAAATAATCGTCCTTCGGAGGATACACGCCGCCTTCGCCCTGAATCGTCTCGAGCATCACCGCGCACGTCTTGTCGCTCATCAGCCGCTCGAGCTCTTCAATGTCGTTGTAATGAACATAATCGAAGCCGGCGGGCAACGGCTCAAATCCTTTGTGATATTTCGGTTGCCCCGTCGCCGTCAACGTCGCGAGCGTCCGACCGTGGAAGCTGTCCCACGCCGTAATTATTTGAGATTTATCGGGAGCGATCGAGTGCGCAAACTTCCGCGCGATTTTGATTGCGCCTTCGTTGGCTTCGGCGCCGGAGTTGGCGAAAAACGCGCGGTCGAGTCCCGAAAGTTTGACGAGCTTCGACGCGGCGTCGGCTTGCGGCTGAGTGTAATAGAGATTGGAAATGTGAATGACGCGCGCGGCTTGAGCGGCAATCGCGTCGACGAGCGGCTTGTAATTGTGACCGAGCACGTTGACGGCAATCCCGCCGAGAAAATCTATATACTTGTCGCCGTCGACGGAGTAAACGTAGGGACCTTCGCCGCGCTCGACGACGAGATTGTATCGATTGAACACCGGCAGATAATTTTTTTGATCCCTGTCGACGATCTGTTGAGCAGTATCTTTCAAAAAAAAACCCCCTATTCGACTTGAGTGCCGATGCCGTGATCGGTGAACAGCTCGAGAATGATCGAGTGCGGCAGGCGTCCGTCAATGATGTGCGTCTTTTTCGTGCCGCCCGCGATCGAGCGCAAACACGCTTCGACCTTCGGGATCATGCCGCCCGCGATCACGCCATCGCGGATCATCTGTCGAGCCTCGTCCGCTTTCAACGTCGACACGAACGACGATTTGTCCTCAAAATTTTTGTAGACGCCCTCGGTGTCCGTCAACAGTAAAAGTTTTTCCGCCTTCAACGCGCCCGCGATATCCGCCGCGACATAATCAGCATTGATGTTATAACTCTCGCCGTGCTCGCCCACGCCGATCGGCGCAATCACCGGCACATAATCTTTGCTCAACAAATCCTCGACAATCGTGATGTCAATGTGTTTCGCCTTGCCGACGTAGCCGATATCGACCTTCGTCTTCTCGCCCGCCTCGTACACCGTCGCCAATTTTTTTTCCGCTTGGATCAAGCCCGCGTCCTTGCCGCTCAACCCAACCGCGCGGAGCCCTCGACGATTGAGCAGCGTCACGATCTCCGAATTGATCTTGCCGTCGAGAACCATCTCCGCGATCTCGACCGTCTCTTCGTCCGTCACGCGCAAACCGCTCACGAACGACGACTCCTTGCCGACTTTTTTTAGGAAGCCCGTGATCTCCGGACCGCCGCCGTGCACGATCACCACTCGAATCCCGACGAATTTCATCAGCGCTATATCCTGCATCACTTTGTCTTTGAGCTCGTCGTTGACCATCGCGTTGCCGCCGTATTTGATCACCACCGTCTTGCCGAAAAACTCTTGGATATACGGGAGCGCCTCAACCAGGATCGATGCCCGATCCGTCGCCGAAAATTGCATCGCCGTCACCTCACGTGTGATATTCGCCGTTGATCTTGACGTACTCGTAGGACAGATCGCACGTCCACACCGTTGCCTCGCTGTCGCCCTCGCCCAGATCGATATCGATCACGATGTCGTGAGCCGCCATAACTTTTTTCAACGCGTCGGCGTCATACTCCGCGCCAACGCTGTGCGCATAAACGGGAATATCTCCAAACTTGACGATAGTTTTTTCGGGGCTCATCTTCACGCCCGAATATCCGACCGCGCAGATCACTCGCCCCCAATTCGGATCTTCGCCGAAGAACGCCGTCTTGACGAGCGGACTGTTGGCGACGCTCATTCCGACGCGTTTCGCATCGACAAACGACTCCGCCCCGTGGACGTGCACCGTCAAAAACTTCGACGCGCCCTCGCCGTCGGCGGCAATCCGTTTCGACAGCTCCGTGCAAACACTTTTGAGCGTGTCGTAGAATTTTTGATAGTCTTCGCCCTTGTCGACGATTTTTTTGTTATCCGCCGCGCCGTTGGCAAGCACCACGACCATATCATTGGTGCTCATATCGCCGTCGACGCTGATCATATTGAAAGTGACTTCGTTGATCTCCGACAACGCCGTCTGCAACAATTTCTGATCGATCGACGCGTCGGTCGTGATGAAACAAAGCATCGTCGCCATATCGGGACGAATCATGCCCGATCCCTTGGCAATCACGCCGAAGCGCACTTCCTTGCCGCCGATCTCGACTTCGGTCGCGCACGTCTTTGAATAGGTGTCGGTGGTGATGATGGCATTGCCCGCGTTGACGGAGCCGTCGCGCGACAGCTCTTTGACGGCGGCTTTGATGCCCGACTCCATCTTATCCATCGGAAGGTGGACGCCGATCACGCCCGTCGATGCCACGATTACTTCATTATCATGACAGTTGAGCTCGTGCGCGGCGATCTCGCACATCTTTTCGGCGTCGCGCAAGCCCTGCTCACCGGTACAAGCATTGGCGCAACCGGCGTTGGCGACGATCGCGCGCGCATTGCCGGTGCCGACGATGACTTTGCTGACGCGAATCGGAGCGGCGGCGACTTGGTTTTTTGTAAAGACGCCTGCGACGGCGGCGGGACGATCGGAATAAATGACGGCGACATCGAGATTGCCGCTTTTTTTGATGCCGGCGCGGACACCTGCGGCGGTGAAGCCGAGCGGATGAGCAACGCCCGCGAGTTTATGCTGTTCACTAAACATTTAAATAGCCCCTTTCAATTGAGCGCTGAAAAAACTTTGCGCATGATATCAGACTGCCGCATCAAAATCAAGAAAGCGGCTTGCATTTTGCCGCCGCGATCGTTAAACTGTTTCGCATATCGATTGATAAAAAAGAGGGCGCCGACGACGCAGATTTGTCCCGTCCGCCCACCTTTTGACAGCTACGTTGTCGATAGAAAAGCGGACGCCGACGACGCAGATTTGTCCCGTCCGCCCACCCTTTGACAGCTACGTTGTCGATAAAAAAGCGGACGCCGACGACGCAGATTTGTCCCGTCCGCTCACCCTTTGACAGCTACGTTGTCGATAGAAAAAGCGGGCGCCGACGACGCGGGGTGGGGATCACTGCCACAATTTGGGCGCCGGCTCCGTGGGCGGGAGCGGCGGCGGCGCCCCATGACAACCGTCGAACGGAAAAAGCGAGAGTGATATCCTTGAAAAAAATTTTATGGATTGCAACCGGTTTCGTGGTGCTGATGCTGATGGTCGGGATCGGAGTGCTCGTCACCTACTACGGGCTGCAGGCGCGCCCCGCCAATTCATTCAAGACGATCCGCGAGGCGATTGCCAAGCACGACGCCGAAACTTTTTACAAGATGGTCGACATCGACGCGATTCTCAATTCCGCCGCCGAGCAGATTCTCGTCGAGCAGCTCAGTCAGGATAAGACCGCCTACTCAACTCAACAGGTCGCCGCCGTCTACAACAACGAGCTCAAGCCGGATTTTATATCGATCACCAAGCGCGCGGTGGACGAGTATTTGACGACGGGTAAAGTGTCGTTTGACAGCGTTGCGATGACGAACACTCAACGTTGGCTCAAGCGCTCGTCGATCAATTCGTGCGAGATCGAGGGGATATCGAAGCCGGCGGTGATGGGCGAAAACGGCTCGGCGCTTATCATGTTTCGCAACACCGATCTCAAATTCAGTTTCGAGTTGGAGCTGGAATTGGAGCGGACGGAGGATGACGGTTGGCGCGTGGTGAATGCCAAGGGCTTTGACAATTATAATAAGGCGCTCAATCGGGCGTTGGATAAAAAATTGGCGGCGCTCAACGCTCCGATCTTTGCGCAGCTCGAGAGGATCGTCAATGTGCAGGAGTTGAGTGCGCGGATCGGCGAGGGCGACGAATACGGATTTTCGCAAACGCTTCGTATAGCGATGAAGGCGGACGTGAAGGCGGATAAACCGCTGTCGAAAATCATGGGGAAGATCATAATCGGATATAATGATGAGGATTCAAATGCGTCGCCGTTCGTGCTCGACATGGCGTATCATCCGACGGGGCTGCAGACTTTCAACATCGACAAGGTGTTGAATCCGTTCGTGCGCTCGGACGTCGACATCATGAAGCATGGATTGAGGCGGTCGGCGCTCCGCGCGGAGATCGACGAAGTAGATTTTCTTGACGGTACGAGCATAAAAATTTTGGATCGCCTGCCCGAATAATTAATCCTGCCCTCGACAGATAGCCTTAGGGGCAACGGAAAAAAATTTTTTCCCCG
>CALGGP010000279.1 GCA_937915885.1 uncultured Selenomonadales bacterium
GGTGGGTGGGCGGGATAAATAAGATTCCGACGCCGGCTTATGTGATCTCCGAGGAAAAATTGACGGCTAACCTTAAAATTTTATCGGCACTGCAAAAAGCGGCGGGCGTTAAAATTTTGTTGGCGCAAAAATGTTTCTCGATGTTTTATTTTTATCCGCTGATCGAAAAATATTTGTCGGGGACGGCATCTTCGGGGCTCAACGAGGCGCGGTTGGCGGCGGAGCATTTCCACGGCGAAAATCATGTTTACAGTCCCGCCTTCCGCGCGGATGAGATCGATCGGATCGCCGCGCTTTGTGATCACATCGTCTTCAACTCCTTCAATCAGCTCAAAAAATTTTATCCCGTCGCAAAATCCTACGGTCGATCAATCGGACTGCGGATCAATCCCGAGCACTCAACACAATCTCATGCGATTTACGATCCGTGTTCACCGACGTCGCGATTGGGCGTTCGATTCGACGAGTTCAAAAAAAATATCGATTCGATCGAAATGATTGACGGTCTCCATATTCATACTCTCTGCGAGCAAAACTCCGACGCCCTTGACGAGACTGTTGACGCGTTTGAAAAAAATTTTGCGCCGTGGATCAGTCAAATGAAATGGCTCAACCTCGGCGGCGGACATCACATTACGAAAAAGAATTATGATATCGATCGATTGAAGCGGATCATCGCTCGGCTCAAAAAAAATTACGGCGTCGAAATTTATCTCGAGCCGGGCGAAGCGGTTGCACTCGACGCGGGCGTTTTGATCTCAACCGTGCTCGAAATTCAGCCTCCGATCGACGGCATCAGCAATGTGATCATCGATGCCTCCGCCGCCTGCCACATGCCCGATGTGATCGAAATGCCTTATCGTCCGTCGATAAAAAACTCCGCGCGGATCGGTGAGAAGCGATTCAACTACCGATTGGGCGGAGCGACATGTCTGGCGGGTGATGTGATCGGCGAATACTCCTTCGATCGTCCGCTCAACGAAGGCGATCGGCTCGTCTTTGAGGACATGGCGATTTACACGATGGTCAAGAACAATACTTTCAACGGCATGAATCTCCCTGCGATTGTCGCCGTCGACTGCCAAAATAATTTTGAAGTCGTTCGCTCCTTCGAGTATAATGATTTTAAGATGCGGCTGTCGTAGCAGGAGGAGTGAATTTATGTCAAAAATGTTATCGGTTGACGAAAAAAGCATCAAAGAGTTTTTGAACAGTGGTGAAAAGAACAGTTTCCTTATTCCGGACTATCAGCGAGCATACGAATGGAACCACAAACAAATTGAGCCGCTCTTTGATGATTTGATGGATTTTACTTGCTCAGTCATTAAGAGCAAAGGTGACGAAAAATATTTCCTCGGTACAATTGTTTCGTATGTCAATGATGAAGGCGATCGAGAAATTATCGATGGACAACAACGTATAGTTTCATTACTCCTATTGCTTCGAGCAATCTATACTAAATTGTCGGCTCAAAAAGGGCGTTCCGACGATATAGAAGATCGATTGAAAGAAATTCGGACGGCACTCTGGCGGCGCATCAAGAAAACTTCCTCTGAAGTCGATTATTCTCAAAACTATATCCGCTCGGAATCGATTGATGACAACTACCAAGGCGTGTTGCAATCAATACTGACTACCGGAAAACCGATTATTGGGATGCCTTGCAATTACTCACGAAATTATCACAAGTTGCAAACAAGATACAACGAACTCTACGAACGAGATCAGGCAACGGCGGAGACTTTCGTTTACTACTTACTCAATGAAACAATCATATTTTTGATTGAAGCTGACAGTAGAGATGCCGCTTTGCAGATTTTTTCAACCATCAACAATCGAGGCAAACCTTTGTCTGCCGCCAATATTTTTCGTGCAGAAATGTATAAATACGCTCCCGATAACGAAAAGCTCGCTTACAAAAGTGCTTGGAACAAATTTGTTAAGCGCGCCAACAGTGCCAACAAAAAAACAGGTGTGAGCGTGGAAAGTATTTTCTCTCAATACATGTACTATCTTCGTGCAAAGGACGGAGATGACGACGGTACTTCCATCGGCGTGCAGACGTATTTCACTCAAGATAAATCAAAACGACTCAGGGATCCAAACATATTGCGACCGCTCGAAAGTATTCTCAACATCTGGGCTGTTATCAAAAAACATGAGACGATAGCCGGTGAGGCATGGTCGAAGGATGTCGAGATACTTAAAATCTTGGATATCATGTCAATGTTTAGAGATATGTCTTGGCGCGGAGCTATGGCTACGTATTATCTCAAACACTGCGAGGAAAGTGATTTTGCAAGGAACTTCAGATTGTTCATGCGCAAATTGTTTTCGCAATACGTGCCGTTGTACATTCTCTATCACGACAGTACATTCCTCAGAGAATGCATTTTTAAACTCGATATCCAAACATTGAAGAGCAACAAACCGACATTTAAATTTTTGCGAGCAAGGGATGACCAACGTCTTACAAAAGAAATGATTTCTTCCAAGTATTTTCAACGCATGTTGTTGAAAGCGGCGGCGTATGCTCATCCCGAACAAACGGAGCTTTTGCCGGACAACTTCACAATTGAACATGTTTTCAATGATGATGAGAGTATCGGTAATTTGACATTGATTGAATCCAAGTTGAGTGAGCGATTGTCGAAGCAATTATTTGATCAGAAGAAAAATATTTACATTGAGTCTTCGATCGCAATGACGCGGGCGCTGATCGACGAGCCCGACTATTGGACGCCCAACGCGATCGAGGCGCGCTCACAAAAATTGGCGGAGTCGCTCATAAAATTATGGAAGAAATGGAGTGATGATTATGATTCCGAAATGCATTAAATTGTTGGCAGTGTTGGCGGCATTGTTGATCGTTCCGACCGTCGTCAACGCCGCACGCGCTACTTCCTTTCAACCCAACGTCACCAACACCGACGGCGGACTCTACGTCGTCAATTGCAACGAAGCGATCAACCTTCGGAAGGCGCCGTCGTTCGAGGCCGATATCATCATGGAGATCCCGCTCGGCGAAGTCGTTCAGGTGATCGACGATTTTGATGCGCGCGATACGGAGTTCGCCCACGTCACTTTCAAAGGTCGCGAAGGTTGGGCGCCGTATGAATATCTCACGCCTCACGCGACGTTTTTGACTGTCGTCAATTGTCAAGAGTACATCAATCTGCGCACTCAACCGTATTTCGATGCTCCCGTCATCACCACCATCCCGCTCGGTGAGCAAGTTCGATTCGTCCGCGCGGAGCACGTCAATTTTTATTACGTCTATTATCGCGGACATCTCGGCTACGTCAACGACCGGTACCTCGAATAAATTTTTAGGAGTGAGTTTATGGCATTTTATTTCAGCGAACCGTCTCATACCTTCGGCGAGTACCTGCTCGTGCCGGGCTATTCGTCCTGTCAATGCATCCCGTCAAACGTCGACCTCAAAACCCCGCTCGTCAAATTCAAGCGCGGCGACGAGCCTAAAATCTCCATGAATATCCCCATGACGTCCGCAATCATGCAGGCGGTCTCCAACGACACCATGGCGATCGCGCTCGCGAAGGAAGGCGGCATCAGCTTTATCTACGGCTCTCAATCGATTAAGGATCAAGCCGCGATGGTTCAGCGCGTCAAAAATTATAAGTCCGGCTTCGTCTCGAGCGATTCAAATATCAAGCCGACGACCACGCTCAATGAAATTCTCGCGCTCCTCAAAGAGACGGGGCATTCGACGATGGCCGTAACCGACGACGGCAAGCCCACCGGCAAGTTGCTCGGCATCGTCACCAGCCGCGATTATCGCATCACGCGCATGACGGGCGACGAGCAGGCTCAAACTTTCATGACGCCGTTCGACAAACTGATCTACGCCGACGCCGACTCGACGACGCTGCCGATGGCGAACGATCTCATCTGGCAACACAAGCTCAACATGCTCCCGCTCGTCGATAAGAAACAGCGCCTCCGTTATATGGTTTTTCGCAAGGATTATACCGACAACAAAACCAATCCGCTTGAGCTCATCGACAAGAAAAAACGTTACATCGTCGGCGCGGGCATCAATACGCGCGATTATGCCGAGCGCGTTCCGGCGCTGTTAAAGGCGGGCGTCGATGTGCTTTGCATCGATTCTTCGGAGGGTTTTTCCGAGTGGCAGAAGATCACGCTCGAATACATTCATAAAAACTTCGGCGATGATGTCAAGGTTGGCGCGGGCAATGTCGTCGACGCCGACGGCTTCAGATTTTTGGCGGAGGCGGGCGCCGATTTCATTAAAGTCGGGATCGGCGGCGGCTCGATCTGCATCACGCGCGAGCAGAAGGGCATCGGTCGCGGGCAGGCGTCGGCGGTGATCGACGTGTGTCGCGAGCGCGATAAATATTTTGACGAGACGGGCGTTTATATTCCGGTCTGTTCCGACGGCGGCATCGTGCACGATTATCATATGCTGTTGGCGTTGGCGATGGGCGCGGATTTTTTGATGCTCGGAAGATATTTTTCGAGATTCGACGAGAGTCCGTCGGATAAAATTCGCATTAACGGCACGTATTATAAAGAGTATTGGGGCGAGGGATCGAATCGGGCGCGCAATTGGCAGCGCTACGATCTCGGCGGCGACAAAAAACTTTCGTTTGAGGAGGGCGTTGACTCGTATGTGCCTTATGCGGGCTCGTTGAAGGATAACGTCAATGTGTCGCTGACGAAGATCAGATCGTCGATGTGCAACTGCGGGGCGTTGACGTTGGCGGAGCTGAGAGAAAAGGCGCGGATCACATTGGTATCGGAGACTTCGATCGTCGAGGGCGGCAGTCACGATGTGATCCTCCGCGAAAAATTCTCCCGCTAAAATGATTATCCGACCGCGCGGAGGTGACGGAATTGTGGGCGCCGTCGACGCTCCCACCCACCGGTGACGGCGCCCAACCGAGGAAGCAGCTCCCACCCCGCGTCGACAGCGCCCGCTTTCAGAGGGTGGGCGGGAGAAAAGATCGTCTCTCCGCGTCGGCGGCGCCCGCTTTAAAAGTGGGCGGGAGAATAAACATGAAAGAAAAAGATTTTATCGAACGCATAGCGGCGATCGGCGGTCGAGCGTATCTCGTCGGAGGCGCCGTCCGTGATCAATTGCGCGGCATCACTCCCAAGGATCGCGATTACTGCATCACCGGCATCACCGAAGAGCAATTCGCCGCCGCATTCCCCAACGCGCCCAAGGTCGGCGTCTCATTCCCCGTCTTTATCGTCCGCATCAACGGCGAGCAGTGTGAAGTCGCCTTCGCCCGTCGCGAGAAAAAATCCGGCGTCGGATATCGCGGCTTCACCGTCACCTTCGATCCCAACGTCAGCATCGAAGACGATCTCTATCGTCGCGACACCACCATTAACGCCATTGCCATCGATCTCTCGACCAATAATCTTATCGATCCCTTCAACGGCGCCGCCGATATCGCCGATAAAAAAATCCGCGCGGTCAGCAAACACTTCGTCGAGGATCCCGTTCGAGCACTCCGCGCCGCCCGTCACGCCGCCGCTTTTCACTTCGACATCACGCCCGACACCGTCGAAATGATGACAGCTTGCGCCGACGAGTTGTCGCTCGAGCCCGGCGAACGGATCGTCGGCGAGCTCCGTCGAGCACTCGAGACCGAGCAGCCGTCCGTATTCTTTCGAGCACTCGAGCGCGCCCGTTTGTTGGAAGTCATTTTCCCCGAACTGCATCAGATGATCGGCAAAATCCAATTGCCCAATTTTCATCCCGAGGGTGACGCGTTCGAGCACGCCATGAAGATCGTCGACGAAGTTTCGAGCGTCAACGGCGACATCACCACCCGTTTTTGCGCGCTCGCACATGATCTCGGCAAGGGCGTTACGCCCGATGAAATTCTCCCGCATCATTATCGTCACGACCGACGCGGCGTCGAAGTGCTCAAAAATTGGAACGCCCGCACCACTCTGCCGCGCAATTGGATCAAGGCGGCAACTCTCGTCATCGAAGAACACATGCGCGCGACGGTGATCACTCACCCGGGCAAAATCGTCGACCTGCTGATGAAAATTCATTCGTCGACACTCACGATCAAAAATTTCAATGACATCATCCGCGCGGATAATCGCGGACGCTTGCCGACTTACCTCGAGCGCGCCGACGAACTGATCACAAAATTTTTGACGGTCGACGGACGAGCACACCCGCCCGAGCTCAAGGGTAAAGCAATCGGCGAATGGGTGCGCGCCGAACGCATAAAAATTTATCTGTCACTGCAGGAGGTTTGAATATGCATCGATTTGTTCTCCCCTATAAGGGCATGACTCCGCGGATTGCCGGCGGCGTGTTTCTTGCGCCGACGTCGGCGGTGGTGGGCGACGTGACGATCGGCAACGGCTCGAGCGTGTGGTTCAGCGCGACGGTGCGCGGCGATTTTCAGCCGGTGAAGATCGGCTGCTTCACCAACATTCAAGACAACACGACCGTGCACGTGATGGGCGACGTGCCGACGGAAATCGGCAACTACGTCACCATCGGGCATAACTGCATCGTGCATTGCCGTCGGATTGGAAACAATTCGCTGATCGGGATGGGCTCGATAATTCTGGGCTATACGGAGATTGGCGACAACTGCATAATCGGCGCGGGGACGCTTTTGACGCAACATAAAAAAATTCCTCATAACTGCCTGGTCTACGGCAACCCCGCGAAAATAATTCGTGCGATTCGCGAGGACGAGATCGAGGCGTTGAGGGCGTCGGCGATGCACTATTTTGATTGCGCGCGGGCGTATGATGCGGAGTTCAAAGCGGTCGACGCGAATTGAGAGGAGATTGACGATGGAGAAAACACTTGTACTGATCAAGCCGGACGCGTTTGCGGACGGACACAGCGGAAAAATAATCGCGCGTTACGAGGCGGAGGGCTTTAAAATTGTCGCGTTGAAACTCATGAAGATGACGCCGTCGATAGCGGCGAAACATTACGTCGAGCACATCGGGCGCCCGTACTACGAGGGGCTGGTCGAGTTCATGACGAGCGCGCCGTTGATCGCGATGGTGCTCGAGGGCGAGAACGTGATCAAGCGGGTGCGGGAGATCAACGGGGCGACGAATCCGCTCAACGCGGCGGAGGGGACGATCCGAAAACTCTACGCTCGAGACGGAAGCAAAAATGCGGTGCATGCGTCCGACAGTCCGTCGAGCGCCGCGCGGGAGATTTCTATTTTTTTCAGTGATTTTGCATATCCGGCCTTCAGCTATGTAACGGACATTATTGCAGAGCCGGGGAGACTGTCCTATAAATCTCCGGATCTTATATCGCTACACTATGTAT
>CALGGP010000280.1 GCA_937915885.1 uncultured Selenomonadales bacterium
CACCCGCCCACCCTTTGTTCCCTGCGGGAACCGCGCTTTAAGGGGTTCGGGGGCGACGGATAAAGGGGCGCCGTCGAGCGTGGCGCAAAACCAACGACAGCATGTTCACCCGCGTCGACGACGCCCGATCTTTTGTCGGTAAACGGATCCGAAGTCGACGGTCGAAAAAAGTAATGTTAAAGTCGCTCAACGATTAAGAACCAAGCAAATTTTTTCCCGCCCACTCGCCCATAAAAGCTGTCGCTTTAGAAACGGAAGGCGCTGCCTGCGCGGGGTGGGAACTGCGACTTCGGTTGGACGCCGCATTCGGTGGGTGGGAGCGTCGGCGGCGCCTTTAAAAAGCGAGACAATAAGGCATGAAAAAATTTGATGACGATGAACTGTTAAAGTCGACGTCGGAGTCGGTCGAGCTGATGAAACTGCTGATGCGTTCGGAGCTCGACGAGCTCAATCCGTATCAGACGGAAATTTACGCGGCGACGGCGGCGGGCTTTTTATTGTTGGCAATGATATGCATGTATTTCGGATTGGGGATCGGTTTCGAGGGTAAAAACATGTCGTACCACGCCGAAATACTTCCGAGTCGAGCGATCGGATATATCGATGACGGACGAGTGATCGAGTTGCCGGACGGGAATTATCCGGTGGCGATGCCGTCGGGCGACGATTGGATCACAATCGAAGGCGCAAAAAAAATGCCGCTGTTGCTGATAGCGGTGCCGACGGGGGACGGGTTGAAATTATATCCGTTGAATGTGGAGGACGATTCGTTTTTGCCGCGACAAGGGCGGACGTTGGCGTTAAATATTCTGATGGGGTTTACGAGTGCGCATGCGGAAAATCGATTGGAGTATGACGAAAAGCACGGCAACGTCGAAGACTACAAACGGAAGGCGTATTATTATATGGAAGTGCGACACGGCGTCGGACGAATGAAACGGGGCTATAAATTTTCGCGCGCGCTCGATCCGACGGTTGAATTAAAAACCGTTTACGATCTCATCGGGAATAGTGATTAATCTCGAACGCGATCTCGTCGGAGCCGATGAAAAACTTTCCTCGGACTTTGATCCATTCGTTTTTCGGCAGACGCTCGCCCGACTCCGAATACGTTCCGAAGCTCGAGCCCGTGTCCATTATGTAAACTCCATCCGCGCGGAGCTCCAACATACAATGTTTGCGACTGACTTTAGGCGTGTCCGCAGGAAATACCACGTTGCACGATTGACGATCGCGCCCGATGATCAGTCTTTTATCCAAGGGGATCGTCAAACCTTTGAATTTGCCCGTCAATCCTATCAACGATACTTTTTTCGACTCCGCACGTTCCGAGCGTTGCTCCTTTACCGGCTCGGGCGATATGATTTGTCCTTGCGCCTCGCGCACCGCCGTTTCAACCTGCGCGATCGCTTTTTTGATCAGAATGAATGACACGCCAACTGCCGCGCAACACAGCAGCAGATGCTTTACATCGAACGTCAAATTCTCCGCCGCTTGAAATCTGTGCAACTCAACGTCTACGTTCCAAGTGAAGTGCATCAGCATCGTTGAGGCGACGTAGGGTAAAAATTGCGGACTCAAGAAATGTTTCAGGCTCAAGCGCTCATTTCCCTTGGCGGCGACGAGCGCTCCGCCTTCGATCGCGCACCAAGTTACATGCCCACCGATCGCCAACACGCTCCGTTTGATGAGAGTTGCAAATCCGCCATCGAAATTATATCCGATGGTCTCGAATGACGCAAAGCCCGCGCCGACCGCCGCGCCGATCAGCATTCCGCCGAAAATATATCGCGGATTGTACATGCGGATGAAGATCGCCGCCGCAATGATCTTTGCAGGCTCCTCAGTCAATGGCGCGAGATATGCCCGTCCTCCGTCAGTAATTGAGTAATGTCCAAGGAAAAATATTATCGTCGATGAGAGTATACCGCCGATGAAAAAAAACAACAGCACCCGATACAGCGGGATATCGCGCGGGACGTTCATCTCCCAATAGAAAATCAAAATGCTCAGCGGCACGATCAGCGCACCCAAACTGAATAACACAAAAGTGCTCGCGTTGTAACCGCTATAAACTTCTCTGATGGCGGCTACGTCGACGTAAGCGATGAGCGCAAAGATCAATCCGACCGCCAGCACCCGTGTGAACACCCACGGACGTTGCCACTCTTGGATCATGCGTTCGGTGGGCGGCGTCGTCAACGGCGTCCCCGCCATAAAAACTTTCGCGCCGTCGATCGTCAAATGGTGCTTAAACACGCTTACAAACATGTCCTTTGCGGTTATGCGATTTGGATCGTCGCGCATCTCATCACCCCCGAATTTTGTCTTGCTCCGCGCGGAACTCGATGATAATGCCGGTGAAATTGTCCTGATCGGGGATCGCGAGCTCCGAAATGTTTTTTTCCAACAATCGAGCCGCCGAGCTTGCGTCGGAATGCAACGCCGCGATCAATTCTTCATTGTCGAGCGCATTGAACACCCCGTCCGAGCACAGCAAAATTTTATCGTTTGGCTCGAGCCGTATCGATTTCTCATTTCGATCGACGATGTTGAAACTGCCCATGCCGACGTAGGCGATCAAAGCATGTCGATCGGGATCGTTCAATGCCTCCGACTTTGATATTTCACCGAGTGCCGCTTTTTTCAAGAGTTGAGCACCATAAGTATGTTCCTCGTTCAATTGGATCAACTTTCCACCATGCAGAAGATAAATTCTACTGTCGCCGACCGATATGAAATACAACTGATCGCCCGTGATCATTACTGCAACGAGTGTTGAGCCGCCGTTCAATCGTGTGCGCATGATGTGATTTTCGACGGCTGTCTCGGCTTGACGTGCGGTCTCGAGCAAGAAATTTTTCGGCTCGGGCGTCGAAGTTTTCTCGAACTGCTCACGAAAAGTTGATGCGACGATCCGGCTTATGGTTGCTCCGCCCTGCATGCCGCCCATCCCGTCGGCGACGACCGCCAACAAACCTTTCGCCCCGGCATCGACGGGATCGGAGAAATAAAACGAATCCTGTTGTTCCTTACGTTTGCCGATATTTTGAAATTGGGCAACGCCGAATGTGATGTGTTCGACCGAAATTTTTTCGGACGACTCCGCGCGGAGCGCTCGATCGATTCGATTGTGTTGACGACGGCGATCGTTGATCAACCACACGACTGCAACGCTCAACAACAGGACGGCAATGCACAGCGCCGCGATGATGAGATGCTCCGATAAGATCGGGACGTCGACGCTCATGGTCAGCGACGGAGATACTTCCGTCGACCCCAGTGCTCGATCTTTGAACTCGTCGGCGACGGGCATTGCTCCGACCGTTCCGGCGATGCTCGACACAACGAGAGCGATCGGAAAAATTTTTATGGAGCTCATTGTCCGCCCCACTCCCATTGAAAATCATCACTGCCGAACGGAATGAAAATCAAGACGGTATCAGCAACAATGATGATATCGCCGCGCTTGAGTTGCATTGCGCCGCCGATGAGAATTTGATTGTTGACGTAGACCTCTTCTCTGCCGGAGCCGCAGCTGATGAAGTAGCTATTGCCGCGATGATCATAGGTGACGATAAAATGTTTATCGCGCGAAACGGACGGATCACTCAGACGAACGTCCGATTCATCGCCGCGCCCGACGAAATTATTCCCCGAGTGGAGTCGAAAATCTTTGCCGATATCGTTGCCCTTGACACACACGAGCCAACCGACCACGGGATCGAAGCCCAACTTCTTTTTAACCTTAATGACAGTCGGATCCATATTGCCACCCCTTTGCATATTAGCAATTTCTTCAATAGACATGGTTTTGCCGCCTTTTCTTGAAAATATCTCTTGGATCGATGGTTTGCGACCGCCGCTAGTCGGAGGCATCGAACCTCCGCTTTGCGCGTGATCGTTGTCTTTGCGAACTCCACCGCCGGAGCAATTCGGGCAAACGGCGTTTAATTCTCCATCGTAAATGTCGCCGCACTTTGAGCAGTACATTGGTTTAGGCATGATGAAAAACCTCCCCGAAAAATTTTTGTTTACTTGACGACGACGAGGACATCAAAGGCGTCTTTATTGGCATCGTTTGTGAAGTGCAAAGTATAGGCGCCGGTTTTGGCGCTTTTGACGGTAAGGTCGATCCAATGATTTTTCCACTTGCCGAATTTGACGGCGAGAGTTTTTGTAGGTTCCGAGACTGACGGTCTGCCGTTAAATTTCCCGTAAAGCGGGATGGTACCGCCCGAGTCGCCGGTTTTGATGAACAAGATCGGTATACCGGCATAATATTTATCCGAGCCGTATCCAAGCCTTGACTTTACTTTGTCGTATCCCAATAAATTATAATCATCGATTAGACTGTAAGCGATATTTCTGTCGTTGATGACGGAACTGTACTGAATGCCGAAGAACAGCGCCGCTGCTGCCGACAATGCGGTTACGCCGTAGAGGATCGGATTTTTTTTGGATTGATCGGATGTCGCGACGATCGGATGACAATACGGGCACTTATCATGTTTTTTGACGTCGAAGAAATGATCGGCGGGACATTTTATGAGGAGCGACTCCTTATTGGTTGCCGCCTTTAAATCGTCGTAGAACTCTTTGACGGTCTGATAACGCTCCGAGCGCTCGATCGCGAGTCCTTTCATTATGATATTTTCTTGGGCGGGAGTGATCGGGATGCCGAAGCTCGAAAGCGGCGGGAGAGTATAGCCTTGGAGATTGCGCAACTTCGACGGGATCAGATATGTACCGAGGGGCGGGCGTCGCGTGATGAGGTCGTAGATGGTGGCGGCGAATGCGTAGACATCGGTCCATGAGCCCTGAATACCTTTGGTGCCAAACTGTTCGGGCGGCGCATAATGTATTTTGAGGATAATGGAGATGGAGCCTCCGCTGACGTTGGGTTTTCGAGCGGCGCCAAAGTCGAGAATTTTGACTGTACCGGACTCGGAGATCATGATATTATCCGGACTGATATCGCGATGAACGAGACCTTGAGCATGAATGCGATCAAGGGCGGCGGCGATGGGCGCGAGGATTGCGACAGCGTCTTCGAGCAACATGGCTCTGCCCAATTTTTTGAGATACGTCTCGAGGGTAGCGCCGTTAATAAATTCCATTGCGATATATTCTGTGTTGTTTCCGCTGAATCGTCCCTTGAGGCGAACTATATTATCATCGGATTGGAATTTTTGAAGGTTATCGGCTTCGGTTGAGAATCCGGCGCGACCTGTGGAGAATTCGAGATTGCAATCGGGCCTCGGCTTGACGGTATAATGATTTTGTTGATCGCGTGTAGCGTATGATATTGGAAAATATTCTTTGATGGCGAGTTTCTCATTACAAGAGATATCCCAAGCGATATAAGTTATGCCGAAACCGCCTTGCCCGAGGGAGCCGCCGACGAGATATTTTCCATTGAGCACGGAGCCCGGGACGAGTGCCTGAGCTTCTCGTCGCCAACCGCAATGTTCACAGATCAAAGCATCTTGCGGCATTTCTTCCAAGAATTTTTTTCGCAGCCTCCAAATAGATTCTCCGCAAAAAAATAGAGCCGAAAAACATTTTTCAGCCCAAAAAAAATAATACTCCGCGCGGAGATTGATCAAAAGCTGAGGAGCTTGGTGCGAAGAACTTTATAATAATCTTTGTCCTCGAATTTGACGATCTGAGCGGTGTTCTTCGCCTTCCGAACAATGACTTCATCGCCCGGGCGGACGTAAAAACTTTCCTGCCCGTCGAGCGTCACGATCACGTCTTGATGCACGTTGCCGATCACCAATCGGATCAGATCATTCTCGCCGACAACCAACGGTCGAATCTGAAACGTGTGCGCGCATATCGGCGTCAACAGCACTCCTCGGATCGTCGGATTTAATATCGGTCCGCCCGCCGACAACGAATACGCCGTTGAGCCCGTCGGCGACGACACTATCAAACCGTCCGCCTTATAATCCATCAGATGTGTTTGATTGATGTACAATCCCAAATTCAACATTCGAGCGGCGCCGCCCTTGGCGATCACCACGTCGTTAATCGCGCGCCCGAGATATTTTTCGCCGAGCTCGTTTCTTACATACGCCGACAACAGCAGTCGATGCTCGATGCGATATTCGCCCGCCAAAATTTTTGCCAGATGCGCCTCTAATTCTTCGGTCTCGATGTCCGCCAAAAATCCCAGCGTCCCGATGTTGATCCCGCAAACCGGCACCTCCTGATCGGTGAACCGTCGACAGACGCCGAGCAATGTCCCGTCGCCGCCAATCGACAGCGCCATATCGACGTGCACCCGCTCCACGCACGGCAGCCCGTATCGATCCTTCCTATACAGTCGAGCCTCGCCCGCCGGCATCACCAGCCGCACTTCCTTATTCCTATAGAAATTGAATATCCGCTCGACGATCTCCGCCGCACGCCTCTTGCTCCGATTCGGAAATACCGCTATCTGCATCATGGCACATCACCCCACTTGTATACTCTTGCCGACAGTTTATCAAGCAAATAGCCCTATGTCAAACTATTCGATGAAATATTTATGAATGAAGTTTAGGTGAAATTGCCAAAAGGGCTTGAAAAACAAAAAACGGTGTGATATCATCACGGCGGTCTTAGGGAATGGCAACGAACTCCTGAGGAAACATGGACACTCAAGAATGAACTGCCTGCTCCGAAGACCCGCCGAATTAATTTTTTTGGAGGAACTTCTTCGAGGAGGAGTTTGTAATGAAAAAATCGTTAGCCGCTGCGTTGACCACCGCGTTGGTCGTCGGCGCCGCATCCACCACATTCGCTGCTCAAAATCCGTTTTCCGATGTCCCGCGCGGACACTGGGCGTATGACGCCGTCATGCAACTCGCCGAAGCCGACATCATTGAAGGCTACGGCGACGGCACCTTCCTCGGCAATCGCAACATTACCCGTTACGAGATGGCGCAGATGGTCGCCAAGGCTCTCGCTCGTGTACCGCAGACTCAGGTCACCGGTCCCAATCGCACGGCGCTCGATAGTCTCACCGTCGAATTCCAAGAGGAGCTCAACAACCTCGGCGTCCGCGTTTCCGAACTCGAGAAGTACGCCGACAAAGTAGAATTGCACGGGAAAATTGAGTACACCTACAAGAGCGCTCGCACCGAAGATGTGAGAACCGGCAACAAGACCAAACGTAAGGTCAATATGGACGACTGGATCTTCCGTTTCGAGCCGGTTGCACACGTCAACGACCACTGGACACTCCGTGCTCGTATCGATGCTCATGCAGACTTGAGCCGTAACGATTCGAGCAAGTACAGCCTCGAGCGTGGTTGGGCGCAGGGCGATTACTCCAACTTCCAAGTCAAAGTCGGTAAGCAACCTTTGTACACCAACGAAGACGGTATTGTCTGGGATACCGAATACTCCGGCGCGGAAGTCACCTTCGGCAACCGTTTGAAGGCTACGATCTATGCAGGTCGTCTCGCATCGGGCACCGTCAACGGCTTCCAGAGACATGCGGGCTCTTGGAACGGCAGACAGGACGGCAACGGCAACAGCGATGCAGACTTCAATGCGGCAACCGGACAGTGGGGCGGCACCAGCAGCGATCCCTCGAGCTTCCAGGCGATCAACGTTCAGTACACGCCGAAGGCAACGGGTCTCTCCATCGGCGCGGGCTTCTATCACATCAACGATGACGACTTCAAGACGACCGCTTACAGCAAGCACGGCAGAGAGGACGACGCCACTATCTGGTCGGCAAACCTCGGCTATCAGTTCGGTCGCAAAGCTAAACTGTGGGGCGCGTTCGCTCAGAACACCAAAGCCGATTACGAAGATAATTCTTGGCAGGCGCTGTTCTCCTACGGCAACCTCTACGGCGGCGGCGGACAGTACGGCGTCAAGAAGGGTCGCTGGGATGTCTGGGCAGGCTACAAGAAGCTCGGCTCCAACACCTCGTTGTGCGCCATCAACTGGGATGACGCGTTCGCAGGCACCAAGGGCGTTGTCGCCGGGGCGAGCTGGGCGCCGTTCGACAACATAGTTGTGTTATGTAAATATTTTCGCGGGGACTACATCCGCGGCGACGGCGATGCGGAACGCCTCTTCGGTCGCGTCGAGTTCTTCTTCTAAGATCGACATTCAATCGGTACGTAAACAATCCAATCGACATACATTCACCAAAGCCTTCGATTCGTCGGAGGCTTTTTTATTACCTTTTCGTCGCAAAAAAAAATTTTGTATTGCTAAAGGCTTCGCGTCGTGGTATGATCGGGTTGCAAATAAAAATCAAACACGGGCGGAGCCTTCTCTATTATTCTAGCAATCTTGCCCGTGTGTGTCAACAAGAAAGCGAGGCAGGATTTATGGACAAAGCAATGCTCAACAAGTCGATGGTGATCTATCTGCTCACCGATACCACCAACGGCAAACAGTATGTCGGTCAGACGACGAAAACTCTCGGTGAACGCTTGACGCAGCATCGGAGCGGCGATCTCCTCGTTGATCGGGCGCTCAATGCCCACGGCTGGGAGAATGTTAAGGTCGAAATCCTTGAAGAATGCGAAACGTACGATGAGCTCAATCGGCTTGAGCAGGAATGGATCGACGTACTCGAAACGAAGTCCCCGAACGGCTATAATCTCACCGACGGCGGCATGGGCGGTCCCGGGCATAAACTCTCCAAAGAAGCAAAGCAGCGGATATCGCGGAAGAATAAAGGTCGCAAACACAGTGAAGCGACACTAAAAAAAATATCCAAGGCAGTCACCAAGGCAATGCAAGACCCCGAACTGCGGCAGCGGCTGTCGGAAGCCAATCAGGGCAAAAAACACACCGATGAATCGCGTCAAAAAATGTCTAAAACGCGGCAAGGCAAGGCACGAGACGAGGAGACGAAAGAAAAAATCGGAGTCTCCAATACGGGTAAGCGTCGCACTCCTGAGGATCGGCAAAAAATGTCCGAAGCCTGCAAAGGCAATCGCGGCTGTCACGCGGTGCTGAATGTGGAGACCGGCGTTGTCTACGACTCGATCAAAGAGGCGGCTCTTGCGTATAACATTCCGTCGCCGTGCATCGTCAATGCCTGTCGCGGCAAGCTCATGACGGCGGCAAAGTGTCACTGGATGTATCTCGAGAAGTGCCCCCTCCTCCCCGACGGCTCCCTCGATCTCGAGACCATTCGCGGCGTACTGTTGTAATTATCGGCTGTTCAGTGCTATAATCATCAAAACACTCGAGAGGAACGATCGAATGATCTTAGCACAGGACATCAGCAAAAGTTTCGGCGAGCGCCTCATTCTTGCCGACGTAAATTTTCGCATCGACGATAAAGAAAAGGTCGGCATCGTCGGCAAAAACGGCGCCGGTAAATCTACTCTCCTCAAAATTATTGTCGGCACCGTCGAGCCCGACGAAGGCTCCATTTCCGGCGTCCGTCGAGAAGACTTCGGGTATGCCGAACAGATTCCGATTTTCTCCGCGCGGAGTCTACTCGACGAATTGTTGAGCATCGACGGCGCTCAAGAGTTCATGGCGAAAAAAATTCTCTACGGGCTCGGTTTCAACGACGACGATCTCAAAAAAAATCCGAACGACTTCAGCGGCGGTGAGTCCGCAAAGATCGCGCTCGGCAAGGCGCTCATCACCGAGCCCCGCATTTTGATCCTCGACGAGCCCACCAATCACCTCGACATCTATGCGATCGACTTCCTCGAGAATTTTGTTCGGAATTACAGTGGCACCGTCATTGCCGTCACTCACGACCGACATTTTCTGCAGACTTGCGTCGATAAGATCATCGACATCGAAAATCATCGCGCCGTCGTCTATAACGGCAACTATGATAAGTTCGCCCGCTTAAAACGTGAGCGCCTCGACGCCCAATTGAAGGCTTACGAAAAACAGCAGGAGGCTATCGCAAAGGAAGAAGAATATATTCGTCGCAATAAGGCGGGCGTCAATTCAAAGCAGGCGCGCGGTCGTCAAAAAAAATTGGATCGGCTCGAGCGGATTGAAAAGCCGCCGTCGCAGGAAAATGTAAAAATTAATCTCGTCGACGCCTCCGAAACCGCCAACAGAGTGCTCACCGTCGACGCGCTCAACTTCAAAGGCATCATTAAAAATTTTTCCGTCGAAATTCTCAAGGGAGAAAAGGTCGGGCTCATCGGACCAAACGGCATCGGAAAATCGACGCTCCTAAAATTGATCGTCGGCGAGCTCCGCGCGGACGACGGCACGATCAAAATCGGCAACCGAGTAAAGATCGGATTTTTATCGCAGGGGCATGAAGAACTCGACGAAAATTCAACGCCGATCGAGGAATTGATCAATACGTTCGGCTTGACGATCGAACGGGCGCGATCGGAATTGGCGCGGCTCGAAATTTTTGCCGATCTCGTCGAAAAACCGATCGGCTCACTGTCGGGCGGCGAAAAAACCCGCGTTGCACTGTCGAAATTAATTTTGACGGGCGCCAATTTTTTATTGCTCGACGAGCCCACCAACCACCTCGACCTGCCCGCGCGAGAGGCAATCGAAAACGCGCTGCTCGAGTTCGAGGGGACGGTGCTGATCGTCACTCACGACCGATATCTGCTCGACAAAGTCACCGACCGAGTGATCGAAATGCTCCCAACCGTCGAAAAACCCGCGCCGCAAAAAAAATCGCCGTCGGCAGGAACGACGCCCGCCGTTGACGAAATTATACCGTCGAAGTCAAAAAAAGTCCCGCGCTCAACACAAAAGGAGGCGCCGGACAGATTGGAAGCGCAAATTTTGATGGCAGAGATGGAATTGAAAATGATCGAGCACGAGATAAATCGCGAAGTCGAGCCCAAAAAATTATCCGAACTCGCCGCCGCTCATCAATCAAAGGTCGTCGAGATCGAACAACTTTACAAACGTTGGGAGGAATCGGTTTGAAAAAAATTCCGCTGCTCCTGACATTTCCTTTGTTGCCGTCGAACACCGCATTTGCCGACGAGTCCGCCGCATCGACTGCTCATCGGGCGCTCGTCAATCAAAAAAATTATAAGCGTTGGGAGGAATCAGTTTGAAAAAAATTCCGCTGCTCCTGACATTTTTTTTATTCCTGTTGACAGCCGTCACGACGCTTGCCGACGACTCCGCCTCCACGACCGTTTATCAGCCCGTCGAGCAATCCGTCGAGCCCGCAGATCCGAGCGAGCCTGCCGTCGAGCAGCCCTCGGGCGTCAAAATCGTCATGCGTCTGTCGTGGAAATTGATCCCGAGCGCCGTCAAGTATAAGGTCGCCTTCGATGACGAGGTGCATACGACTTACATCAACGGCATCGAGCTTGAGGTCGACAGCGTCAACAAGGTGTTTCACGTCGTCGCGCTCGACTTCGGCGGCAAAATTATCGACAGCGATATCGATGTGACGCAGGTCGAGACCAATCCGCCCGCGCCCAAGCCCACCACCGAGTTTGAGAAGATGGATTACGGTCCGCTTTATCCGGTGTACTCGTGGATTCCGACGCACGGCGCCGATTATTATCAGATTCAATTGTTTAAGGACGGCGAGTTGGCGCGCGAATATGAGGCGTATAAGACGGGCAACGATGACGCTTACGATTATTATGATGAATATCCCGTCAATCGCGGCGGCAATTATTATTGGCGGGTGCGGGCGATGTCGGATTACGGGTTTGCGATGTCGGAGTGGTCGGAGCAAACCGATAACGTTTCGTTCAAAGTCACGTCGCCGAATAAAGTTTGCGCGCTCGGCGACAGCATCACGCACGGCGGCGGCGCGGTGACGGTTCCTCCGTCGATGACGATTTACAATTGGGAGACGTACTGCCACGTGCCGGTGAAAAATCTCGGCAAGAGCGGCGACACGACCGATGTGATCGTCGAGCGGTTTGAAAATGATGTGCTGCCGTTCGAGCCGAAGGTCTTAATAATTATGGCGGGCGTCAATGATTATCGCGGGACGATTTTCGGTTGGCAATCGGTGACGAATTATCAGGCGCTGGTCGACAAGTGCGCGTATTACGGGATCGTGCCGGTGTTCATCACGCCGACGCCGGTCAACACGCGGCTGATCAGAAAGAGTAAATTCATCGAGCAGCCGCCGTATGATTGGCAGACGCATTATCAGTTTTTGTGCGATTGGATCAGAAAGCAGCCGTATTATATCGATGTGACGGCGGCGTTTGAAGATGATGCGGGGGAGCTCCGCGCGGATTTGACGTCGGACGGTTTGCATCCCGATGAAGAGGGTAAAGAGATAATCGGGCGCGCGGTCGAGCGGTGGCTGAAAAATAATGAGGCATTATGGAACTGACGGGGGCGACGGAGTGACGGTTAGAGGGGCGCCGTCGACGCTCCCGCCCACCGAGCACGGCGCCCAACGAAGGAAGCGGTTCCCACCCGCGTCAACGGC
>CALGGP010000281.1 GCA_937915885.1 uncultured Selenomonadales bacterium
ACCGCCGCGCCCGCCGTGTAATGAAGGGGCGCCGCCAACGCGGGGTGGGAACCTCGGGCTCAGTTGGGCGCCGCGCTCGGGGGGTGGGAGCGTTGAGCGGCGCCCTCAATCGTCGCCCCCGTCGCCCCAATTACGCATTTCGCATTACGCATTATATTATCGAAGTTTGCGGTTGTCGATGTAAAGGTGATTCGATGTAATGTTATAAGACCCTGCCTCATTTTTGAGAGCCTCCTGCGCGAGCAATTCCTCCTGAGTATAGGGGAAGGTGACATTATCGCGGGCGCTGACCAGCTCCCGATAATGCTCGTCGGAGTTGAGGAACGCCTCCAACGTCGGATAAGCGCCGTACTTCTGCTCGAGCGCATAGCCCTCCGTGGTCTTTATATAATCGTCGGCGGAGGCGAAGGCGGAGTAAGTAGTCATCAGCTGACCCTGATGCGTGGTCGCGATGTAATCTTCAACCTTATCATAGCCGATGAAGGGGAGCCAAACCTTATCCTTGAGCTCGTCGGCGGCGTGGGCATTGAAATAAGCCTCCGCACTGTCGAAGCCGTTGAATTTCGCATCAAGCGCGTCGAAAATCGCTTGATCCTCGTCGTCCAAATCCTCTTCTTCCGCATAGAGTTCCCAAGTCGAAAAATCCTCCTCGATCTCGGCGCGGACGAGCTCATTGGCGGCATTGACGATGTAATACGCCTCGGCGCTGTCGAACCCTCTGAACTTCGTCTCGAGCTCATTGAGCACAGCCGTCTGCGATTCGGTCAAATTGCCCTTGGATCGATAATTTATCATGGTGGCAAAATCGGTCTTGATCCGCTCACGGATTGCCTTCGACGCCTCGCGATAGTCTTCAAAGTTTTCATCGACCTCGTCAAAATAATCCTGATAAGTATCTTTGACGGACAGATATTCGTTGTACTCGGTCGCGACGGTGGACTTAAGCGCCTCGTAATCGTCCTTGCCGTCCGCATAAGTTTGATACTCGCCGCTGATGCTGTCGGCGTAGTCATTGACGGCGGCTTTGAGCTTACCGACATAAGCGCCCTCGTAATCGTCTGTTGGAGCGATGAGCCCCGAGTCGATCCACGAGTGAATGAGCGCGGTGTTATTGACCTCATCGACGCCGGGCTTATAATCGGCGGACTGAGCGATCTTGGCGTTGTCGCCCCGGCGATTGATATAAACGTCGCCGTTATCGGAGGTGATTTGCCCGATGGTAAGTGTTTTATCGAAGGCGCTGCCGATGGCGATATCGCCGTAGGCGTTGACATCGACGACGCCCGCAGCGTCGAGCTTAAGGGGCTTGCCGTAGGTGCCGACGGTGCTGTCGAGACTGGTTAATTTAATGTCATTGGCGACGACGTCGGGCGTGTTGATGGGAGCGCTTTTACCGAGCGCGCTCATGAGCCCGGTGACGGAGCCGGAAGCAGTCAAAGAGACGTTGCCGCTCTTGGAGCCGTCTTCGGACTGATTGATGATGGGGGCGAAGAAGACATTGCCCGGGAGCCTGTGACCGTTGAGCGAACCGCCCTGCACATTGATATCGATATCGCCGTTGCCCGCCGCGCGGACGTCGAGATTGACTTGATCGGTATAAACGCCGTCGTCATTGATGAGCCCGATCGATTGAATATTGATGTCGCGAATGGCATTATTGGCGCGGAGGAAAGCGTTATTGGTGTTGAGGAAAGTGTTTTCGACCTGACGAATGCCGCCGTTATTGCTGACGACCGACAGGAGCGCCTGAGGATCGCCGCTCTTGATATTGCCTGTCAAGTAAACGTCGTTGTTCGATGCGATCGAAATGGAATCGTGTTTGTCGCCGATGAAGCCGAACTTGATCGGATGGGCGGCGTTGATGTTGAAGGTATAAGCCTGATGGCTGCCGTCTTCATACTTCCAACCGTAATTCCATTCGGCATATTTCACGAGGTAAGTATCAATATCCCAATAATAATTGTGGGTGACGATGGGGCCCGTATGAAACATCATCCGTGATTCCGCGCGGATATCGAGATCATCATCGGTATTGTAGCCGATGCCGAGGAAAGTACCGCTGGGGAGCTTTAAGTCCTTTAATACGGTGACGGTGGCATCCATTGTTGATTCGTACTTTTCGAGGTTCTCACGACTGAGACTAATAGTACCACCGATCTCTTCATCGAACAAGAACTCCATAACGGCCTGAACCCATGAGCCCGCCCCGAAATCTTTACCCTCGGTGTAATACTGCGTCCGCGTCGAAGTGGTAGTGCCCGTCGTCCAATTGTAGCGCATGCCCGGCGCGGGAGTGTAATAACCAAATTCCTTATCGAGATCATTGGGGGAGATACGAATGAGTGAGTTGCGAGTTTCCGCATCGACGGTGTAGCGCTGAACGAGAACCGAGTAATTGTCGAGGTAGCGTGTTTGACCGGGGGTATATTCCGCCCAACGGTCGCTCCCCGTATCGGAGATGACGATTTTACCCGAGCGCTGATTATTGATGACTTCGCCGACCTCGAGGGGCAAATCGGTGTTGTTGGCGATATTGATGTTGGCGAGCCCGTTGGCGGCGAAAATCCTGCCGTTGCCCGTCGACGCGATCTGACCGCTGAGATAAATCGTCCCGCCGCCCGTCCGAATGTTGTCGGTGACCAAGCGCCCGTCGGAATAAGTAACGGGCACATAATAATCGTAATAGCCCTTGTCGGCGTTGTAGACCGCGCCCGATTTGCCGACATACTGATTGTCCTGAATATCGTCGGGATTGACATCGACGATGTAAGAATCGAAGCCCGCCTGAATGACGCCGTTGACATTGATATCGAGCGCGGCGAGGTAAACGTTATCGCCCGAGATGCGTCCGCCGTTGGAACTGAAGCTGACATCTTTGACGATGGTCGCCTCGTAAGTGTCGGACTCAGCTTCCTTATCGAGCTTTTTGGTGGCTTCGGCTTGGGCGGCGGCGGTCTCCTCTGCATACCAACCCTCGGGAGGATCGCCGCCGATGTTGACGAGCGTCTCGACGTAGCCCTGATTGAGATCGCCGTTCGCCTCGATGAGGACATTGCGCCCGTTGACGGTGGCAGTCTTTTCGGCGACGAGCCTGCCGCTTTCGTCCTGAACGTATTCGGCGGCGATGTCGATATCGCCGTTGAGGTTGGTGATTTGGATATCGCCGTAAGGATTCTCGATGGCGCCGAGCAGCCGCATGTCGGGGATCGGATTGTAATCCTCATAAATGGTCGGATCATTTTTATCGGCTTTGACGAGCGTATCGGTATTCGGATCGTTGAGGATAGTGATTTTACCCGCGCCGGTTGATTCAGTCGACTTGACGGTGAGCGACGACGCCATGCCCGCGTCGCCCGGCATTGCGGAGTTGCCGTTGAGATGAACAACGCCGTCGGAGGCGCCGATGGTGATATCATTGATGCGGAGGTAAGCGTTTGAGCGATTTGTGATGGTGACGGACGGGGCGGAATTGGCAGACAGCGTGCCCGCGCCCGTGACGTTTTCGGTCGTGAGATTGAGATTGCCGCCGGAGGTAGAGATGCTGTCGAGTTCGATGTAACTGATATCAATTCCGTCGATTTTCCCCGATGAATTATGTCCCTCGTTTCTGACGAGCTTAAGTTTGCGCATTTTGTCGAGTATGCGTTCCTGCTCAGTCATGAAGCCTGCCAACGCGGCGGTTTTTTTGGTGGAATCCTTCTCACCGGTCGAGTACTGTTTAATCAATTCGCCGAGTGCGGTCAGGCGATCGCCCAAATCCTTAGCATACTGTTCGTCGCCGGTGTTGTAACCGATGCCGATATTCGATGTGACGGTGAGTTCGCCGTTGTTATCGGTGCCGCGGATGTTGTAATTCTCGGGGATTATCTGACCGCTGATGTCGACGGTGATCCCTTCGATGCGACTGCCTGCGGTGACGGAGCCGTTGACGGCGATGCTGTTGTTTTTCTCGGGGGCGGTGTTGACTTTTATAGCGTTGCTTGAAAAACCGACGTTGCCGCTGTCGGCGCGAATGTTAATGTCGCCGCCGCCCGTGAGCACTCCGTCGACGTTGACGGTGTTATGCTCGACCAACGAGTAATCGGTTGTTGATCTGGTGACGGCTGAAATATCGATCTGCTTGTCGTTATCGCTGTAAAGTGTATCGGTGCCGCCCGCCTCGACATTGACATTATCGACGGCGTCGACATTGCCCTTGACATCGACGAGATTTTTCCGATTGACGGTGTTACCTACCGAGGTGCTTGCGTATGTGTCGGTGTTGGTGAAACTTGCGAGCGTGAGCAAATCATTAGCCTTGAGCGTGATGTTGTCGCCGGAGTTAAGGTTGGCGTCCTTGGCGATGCGGACTTCGTTATCGACGTTGACGGTGGAATCGGCTCTCAGATTGTCCGCGATGACTTTATTATTGACTTTGCCGTCGGACAACACGGTTAGAGACTGATTGTTTTTGGTTTCGACCTTGGCGCCCGCATTGACATCGATGAAAGTTTTCTTATCGACGGTGATCGAATTACTTACGTTATCGATTGAGTCATCGATCGAAAAATTACTCCGCGCGGAGGCGTTGAAGGATTGCGCGCTGATATCGGCGTCCTTGGCGATGGTGACGGTGGTCGTGCCGCCGTCGGTATTCACGGGCGACGCGGGGGCGTTGGTGATGTTGGATTGGATATTGTCATTGGAGGTGGCGCTTATGTTGACGGCTTCATCGACCGCCCACTTGCCGCCGATCGTTGCGCCGACGGTGATGTTGGAAATATTTTCGAGGGCTTTTGAAGGATTGCGCCCGTTTTCGACGACGTTGACGGTAAGGTTGCCGACGGATTGTTGCACACCGGATTTGCCGACGTTGGCGGTGACGATATCGGCGGCATTGACTGATGCCTTATCGCGCGTGCTCGTGCCGTTGACGACGGCGCTTCGACCGATCTGCGAGACGCTGTCGACAGTGACGTTGGCGTCGGCGTCGTAAGTTTGATTGCCGACCTTGACGGCGGTAGTCGTCGAAGTGTTAATGTTGGCGACATTAAAAGCATCGTCGACGGCGGGATTGACGGAGCGCAATTGAGCGTCGACGCCGTTCTTATCCTCCGCGCCCGAGTTGGCGGTGTAATTGACGGCGGAGGTGTTGAAGGTATTGCCGCCCGCCACCTCGACGGTTGAGCTTCCGCCGAGCGCGGCGTTTGAAGTGAGCGCGGATTTTTCGTTCGACCGATAACCGTTGGGAATGTTGGCGACGACGGCGGGATTATAATCGGCGGACAGATTGACGGTTTCGCCCTTGAAAACATGCCCGCCGTCCTTGACGGTGACATTGGCGATTGAATTATCGATGGCGTTGGCGGTGGTGTTTGACGTGCTGCCGACGTTGACGTTGGCGGTTGCGTTGTCGACGGCATTGATATTGATGTTGCCCGTCGCCGAAAGATTATCGGCGATGCCCGACAAACTTTCGATGAGCACGCGGGTTGAAGTGTTATTGGTGCTCTTGCCGACGGTTGAAGGGGTGCCGACGGCGGCGGTTTTTGCCGCTGTGTTGGAGAGCGTGACGTTGAAATTATCCTCCGCGCGGATATCGATATCGCCGTTGGTGGCGGTGATGTTGGAGCCGCGCAATTTGACGAGTGTCTCGCCGCCGCGCTTGACGGCGTTATAGCCGATGCCGATCTCCGCCATGCCGACGCCGACTTCGCTGACTTTGGAGTTAATACCGTCGCCCGACTGAGCGGCGCTGATCTCGACGGACTTGCCGTTGACGGTTGCCCTGTCGAGCAGGGTCTTTGCGTTGTTATTGACAGCAATGACGGTAGCGCCGATGGTACTTTGTCTGCCGTTGACGAGCGTAACATTATTCTGCTCGACGGTATTGATTTTGACGTTGCCGCCCGCCGTCAAAGTTGAGTTGGCGATCTCGGTAAAAACGCCGCCCGTCGCGGTTGGAGCCTCATAATCGCTTTCATTGATTAATTTTTGAGCATAAGCGCTGTCGAGGTCGCCGACGCCCGCGTTAATCATAATTGCTTGGACATTGACGGAGTCTTTGTTGTTCGCCCGTGAGTTGAAATTACGGGTCGCGGTTGTTTCGACGGTGATATCGCCCGCCGCGTTGAGCGTAGCATTTTTGATATTGGTCTGCGTGGTATCGTTGTCGGCGTTGGCTCTGACGCCCGCGCCCGTCACATCGAGCGTCTTCGTCGACTCCGCGCGGATAATGATATCGCCGCTGCCGCTCGGATCGACCGTCATCTTGAGGTCGGCAATGTTATTGACGGTATCGCCCGCGTTGACGAGCGTTGAAAAATCGATGTCGGTTTTGGCGTTGAGCGTTGCGCCGTTGACGGTGATCGATTGCCCGATGAGCGAAATATTGTTTCGAGCATTGATTTTGCCTTGGATATCGACGGAGCCGCCGTCCGATTGCGCGGTGAATGCTCCGGCGTTGATGACGCCCGTCTTACCGATCGCGATCCCCTCGGGCGACAAGAAAAACAGATTGCCGTCGATGGCGCCGTTGCGTATCGCGTTGACGGTGCCGTTGATGTCGATGCGATTGTTGACGACGTTAATCAGATCGGTCGCGAAGAATTTGCCGCCCTTCTGATTGAAATGCATATTGGCGATCTGATTTTCATCGAGCGAAAACTTGTCGTAGGTGCTGCGCGCGGTGGTGCCGTCGAGCGATTGAGCGTAGAGATTATGAATTTTGTCGTCGGCATTGATCAGAGAGTTGCCGTCCTTGTCGGTGATCTCCGACGCCTGCGCGGGCGTGGTGAACAAACTGAAGGCGGTTAATCCGAGGAGAATTTTTTTAACGGTGCTTATTCTCATTGGGATTGCTCCTTTCCAGCGAAGTTTTTTATTGTCAATATAAAAGTGTGCGGATTAATTAGGAATTAGGAATTAGGAATTAGGAATTGCGGGGCGACGGGGCGACGGATTAGAGGGCGCCGTCGACGCTCCCGCCCACGAACGACGGCGCCCAACAGAGGCTGGCATGCCCACCCGCGTCGACGGGCGCCCCCGAACCCTTTCATTACGAATTACGAATTGAAGGGGCGCCGCTCAACGCTCCCACCCTCCGAGCGCGGCGACCAACTTATGGAAGC
>CALGGP010000282.1 GCA_937915885.1 uncultured Selenomonadales bacterium
CACCCACCCGCCCTCGAAAAAATTTTTTTCAAATAAAGGGCGCCTTCGACTGAACTGCGGGGCACCTTCGATCCGAACAACGGGGCGCCGCCGACCGAACAACGGGCGCCTTCGACCCGAACAACGGAGCGCCTTCGACCCGAACAATGGGGCGCCTTCGACCCGAACAATGGGGCGCCGCCGACCGAACAACGGAGCGCCTTCGACCCGAACAATGGGGCGCCGCCGACCGAACAGCAGGGGCGCCGCCGACGCGGGTGGGAACCGCTCCATCAGTTGGGCGCCGTGCTCGGAGGGCGGGAGCGTCGAGCGGCGCCCTAAAATACTTCGCTCGGAGTGACGAAAAAATTTATGCGATGTGAATTATGCCCGAGGCGGTGCGGCGTCAACCGATCAAAAAACGTCGGATATTGCCGCGCGCCTTCGATCGTCAAACTCGGGCTCGTCAGCCTGCATCAATGGGAGGAACCTTGCCTTGTCGGTCCGCGCGGAGCCGGCACAATTTTTTTCTCCCATTGCACCATGCGTTGCGCCTTCTGTCAAAATCACGAGATCAGCAACGGCGGCTTCGGCGTCGAAGTTTCAATCGAGCGCCTTGCGCAAATTTTTATCGAGCAACAATCGAGAGGCGCCGCCAACATCGAGCTCGTCACTCCAACCCATTACACCGAGCCGATCATCGACGCCGTTTCGATCGCGCACGCCGACGGCCTTTCAATCCCCGTCGTTTGGAACTCCAACGGCTATGAACTGCCCTCGACGATCAATCGATTGAAAAACGTCGTCGATATTTATTTGCCCGATCTCAAATACTTTGACGATCGACACGCCGTCGAGCTCAGCGACGCTCCCAATTATTTTCTCCACGCGTCGAAGGCGATCGAGACGATGTTCGATCAAGTCGGCGCTCCGATTTTCGACGGCGCTCGAATGATCCGAGGCGTGCTCGTCCGTCATTTGATCCTCCCCAACCGTCGACACGACTCCATCAAAATTATCGAGTGGCTCTATAAAACCTTCGGCGACGACGTTTATATCAGCCTGATGAATCAATACACGCCGATGTTCCGCGCGGAATCAATCCGATCGATCAATCGCCGCTTGACGACGTTCGAGTATCAATCCGTCGTCGACCACGCCCTCGAGCTCGGCGTCAAAAATTGTTTCATTCAAGTCGGGCGGACCGCGTCAACGGATTTTGTTCCGCACTTCAACGGCAGTCTCATTTTTTAATCACGTTGACACGCCGCTAACAAAAGTATATCATTCGATCGCGAAAATTTTTGAGAGGAGACCTGCTCAGATGGAAACAGCGAAAGCTGAAGCCTTCGACTTCAAATCATTGATGTCGCTCAAGGGCGCGTCGATTGCCGCAACTTCGGCGGTGGTGTTGGCGTCGGGAGCGGCGTTGTCGGTCTCGAACTCGATTGCCGACAGCGATCAGATCGTCAAGGGCGTCCGCGCGGAGGGGCAAGACATCTCCGGCATGACGACCGCCGAGGCGCACGAGTACCTTCAATCGGTCGGCGACGCAAAAACCAAGCCGTTGACGTTCACCTACGGCGAGCAGACTTTTACGATCAATCCCGCCGACATAAATTTTAAGCCCAACGTCGATCAGGCGACGCAACAGGCGTACGGCTTCGGGCGCGGCGGCGATTGGACGCACAACATTCAAAGCCAAATTCGTTGCGCGCTCAACGGTCGCAACGTGACGCTCACCGCCGGCTACGACGCCGAACTTCTAAGCGCTCGGCTCAACGACATTGCCGCGCAGATCAATCAACAGCCGTCGAACGCATACTGTTATCTCAACGCCGACGGCTCGATCGGTAAAGTCAACGGCGTGATCGGATATAAGCTCAACACCGAAGCGATTGCGCAGTCGCTCAAGACTCCGCTCGAAACGCTCAATGTTCCCGACAGCATTGCGCTCGAGCCCGAAGAAATTCTGCCGTTCGTCACCACCGAGGACATTGCCGCGATCGATTCGATCATCGGCGAGTACTCGACGAGTTATTATCCCGGCGCGCGCGGCGACAACATTGCGCTTGCCGCGTCGTATCTAAACGATCGGATCGTCAAAACGGGCTGGGAGTTTTCGTTCAATGACACGGTCGGCGAGCGGACGTATGCGGCGGGCTATCAGACGGCGGGCGTTATAATCAACGGTCGCCCCGAGCAGGATGTCGGCGGCGGCGTCTGTCAAGTGAGCTCGACATTATATAATGCGGTGCTGTTGGCGGGCTTGACGCCGACGGTTCGGACGGCTCATTTTTTCCCGTCGACATACGTAGCGCCGGGGCGTGATGCGACGGTTGCCGACGGTCAGATCGATTTCAAATTCCGCAATGATCTGCCTCACAATGTATATTTGCTGTCGAGTGCATGGGGCTCGACGGTGACGGTGTATGTGCTTGGGACGCGCGCTGATCTCAACGGGGCGCAGATCGAATTGGAGAGTGACAACTCGTATATGACGCCGTCGGTTTGGCGGGTGTATTATCGCGACGGTCAGGTGGTCAAGGAGGAGTTCCTCCACACCGACGCCTACAGCGATCCTGTGACAGACTGAAAAGCAATTCCCGCCCACCCGCCCCATAAGGGCTGCCGCCCTTACAACCCACGGGGCGACGGAAAAAATTAATCCCGCCCACCCATTAGGGGCTG
>CALGGP010000283.1 GCA_937915885.1 uncultured Selenomonadales bacterium
GGGCGGGAAAAAAAATACGGGCTTGCCGCCCGCCTCTTACCAAAATTTATTTCTTGACGAAAGTCTTATCGATGACGTCACCGACCGCGCCCGCAATCCCAAGATTCACGCCGTTCTCGACAAACTCGATCGCGCCCGCATTGCCCGCCGTCACATCAATCCGATCGTTCGCTTTCCACGTCAGCGACTCGCCCTGCTCGGCGGTGCCCTCGTAAGCCACAACCCCGTCGACCGTTACCTTCGTCCAGCACCGATCGTTGAATTTCGCTTCCAAATTTACCCCGTCCGTCGGCGCCGCCGCGCTCGCTACGTTCGTTGCCGTCGGTTGAGCCTCGGGCTTCGCCGTCTGCTCGACCACTTGCGTCTGCTCGGTCGGAGTAACCGCCAACTCGCCGCCGTTCACTCCCGAAAAGTAATAATATAATCCGCCGACGAGCGCCAGCACCAGCACCGCCGCCGCTGCCATCATCGAATTGCGATTGCCTTCCTCAAACGGTTGAGCGGGACGCGTCGAGCGCGGCGCCTTCATGACTTTTTCCGTCTTCGCCGACTCGGACGATTGCTCCGACGCTTGCGCCGCGCCTTCGCCCTCTTGCCCCTCGGGCACCGACACCACCGGCACCGGAGAAATTTCGTCGCGATACTGCCGCACTAAACTCTCACTGTCGAGCTTGAGGAAGTTCGCATAGTTTTTGATGAACCCCTTCGTGTAAACCTCGCCCGGCAGTTTATCATTTTCGCTTTTCTCTATCGCTTCGATGTAGAGCGCGCGGATACTCGTTGCCTGTTCAATGTCTTTGATTGAAAGATTTTGACGCTCGCGTTCACGGCGTAAAATATCGCCTACCATTGCATAACATCCCCTTTCAGCATTTCATTATACACACTTTCGGTGACAAATTGCAAGCCTAAAATCTTTTTCTCCAAAATTGTTTCAGCCGCTCGCCCAACTGTTTTTCGACGCCGTTGTCCGTCGGTCGATAATATTTTGCGTCCGCCAGCGCCGACGGCAGATATTGTTGCTCGACAAAATTTCCGTCGAAGTCGTGAGGGTATCGATAGCCCTTGCCGTGCCCGAGCGCCTTCGCGCCCTTATAGTGAGCATCGCGCAAATGCTTCGGGACTTCGCCGCAATTTTTTGATCGAACGTCGTCGAGCGCCGCATCGATCGCCAAATACGCCGCGTTGGATTTCGGAGCCGACGCTATGTAAGTCACCGCTTGCGCCAAAATTATTCGCGCCTCGGGCAGCCCGACGAATTGAGCCGCTTGCGCCGCCGCATTCGCCAGCACCAACGCCATCGGAGCCGCATTGCCGACATCCTCCGCCGCGCAGATCACAATCCGACGCGCGATAAAATTTATATCCTCGCCGCCGTCAATCAAACGCGCCAGATAATGAATCGCCGCGTCGGGATCGGAGCCGCGCATCGATTTTATAAACGCGCTCGTCACGTCGTAATGATTATCGCCCTTCTTATCGAACAGCCTCACGCGCTCGCCTATCAGATTTTTTAAATCCTCAACGGTTATATTTTTTCCGACGGTCGACAGTTGCTCGAGAATGTTAAGCGCCATTCGAGCATCGCCGTCGGCAACGTCGGCAATGATCCCGATCGATTGATCGTCGATCGAAACGTCGAGCCCGCGCTCGGGATCATCGAGCGCCGCGCGGAGAATTTTTTTGATGTCGTCGACGGTGAGACGCGTCAAACGGATTAATCTCACTCGAGACAACAGCGCCGCGTTCACTTCAAAGAACGGATTTTCGGTCGTCGCGCCGATCAAAATCAAGCGTCCGTCCTCGACGTAGGGCAACAGCACGTCCTGTTGAGATTTATTGAAGCGGTGAATCTCGTCGATGAAGAGGATCGTGCGTCGATTGTTGAGGCGGCGTTGAGCGTCGGCGTCGGAGATCACCGCGCGTATGTCGGCGACGCCCGAGAGCGCCGCGTTGAGTTTTCGGAAGGCGCTGTCGGACGAATCGGCGACGATCCGCGCCAACGTCGTTTTGCCCGAGCCCGGCGGTCCGAAGAATATCATCGACGTGATCCGCGCGGAGCCGATTGCATGTTTTATCTGATTGATGATTGCCGATTGCCCGATAAATTCATCGAGGCTCCTCGGGCGCATGCGCTCCGCCAACGGCTTAAAAAGCTGTTGAGCCGAATCCTCCATGTCGCGCCGCCCCCAATCCGATCCGATCGCCGTCGACCGTCAAATACTTTCTAAAAATCCCCTGCGCAATCCGCATGCCCTTTTCAATCCGAAATTCCCCGTCGATCATTCGCATCATCGGCAATAAAATTTCGCCCTCGTAATCGGCATCGATCACGCCCACCCCGTTGACCAATATGATCCCGTGCTTGAGCGCCAGACTCGAGCGAATGTATATCGCTAAAAATTCGTCCTCATGCATAAAGGCTTTGAGACCCGTCGGGACGAGGACGATCCGCCCCCGCTCGAGCACCGCGTCTGCCGCCGACTCCAAATCGTAGCCCGCGCTCAACGCCGTCGCCCGACGCGGCAGCCTCACGCCCTCGCGTCCGTCGATTATCTCAAAGCCTCTATATTTTTTTTCGATTGCCATTTGCGCCGACGATTATTCGTCTTCGTCCGCCTTCGCTGCCTCCGCCTTCGGCTCCGTCTCTTCGGTCGGCGCCTGTTCTTCCGTCGCCTCTTCGCCGTCGAACTTCTTCTTCGACAACGGTTTGCTCGGGCTGATCGTCGAGATCGCGTGCTTGTAAATCAGCTGCTGGCGGCTCATCGACTCGAGCACCACCGTGAAATTATCGAAGCCCTTGACAAATCCCTTGAGCTGGAAACCGTTGATCAGATGAATCGTCACCAACACGTTTTCCTTGCGCGCCTGATTGAGGAACGCGTCCTGCTGGCTCATCACTTTTACTGCCATCATCAAATCTCCTTTGTATTTAATCTTCAGCCGCGCGGTGCCAATCGATGTATTTCATCCGACGGAACCACGTCGACTGCCGTTTTGCGTAATGCCGCGTCGCCCGACTGATCTCTTCAATCGTCTCGTCGAGCGTCCGACGCCCGTCAAGGTACTCGAGCGTCTCCTTATATCCGATCCCGAGCATCGCCTGATCGTTTCGATTGACGCCGCTTGAGAGCAACCGCTTGACTTCATCGACCAGCCCTTTATCGAACATCGCCCGCGTCCGCGCGTTGATCCTCCGATACAGTTCTTGCCGATCGAGCGTCAAACCGATCACCGCCGCATCGTAGATCAATTCGCCCGTCCGCTTGTAATGACTGACGAGACTTTTTTCGATCCGACCGTCGGCGCCGACCGCATTGAAGGCGTAACCTTCGATCAGCGCTTGGATATAAAGTCCGGTGCCTCCGACCACTATCGGAATCCGCTCCGCGCGGTTTAGCCGATCGATTATCGACATTGCCTGCGCTTGAAAATCCGCCACGCTGAATATCTGATCGGGCTCGAGGATATCGACGAAATGATGTTTCACTCGACGGCGTTCTTCGACCGACGGTTTTGCCGTTCCGATGTCGAAGTTTTTGTAGACGAGCATGGAATCGGCTGATATTATTTCGGTGTCGAGCTCGAGCGCGAGTTCGTAGGCGAGCGCCGATTTGCCCGTCGCCGTCGCCCCGAGGATCACGATCACCTTCGGCTTCGACGCCGCAACAGACCGCAATGATTGTATCGAATTAAAAATTTTTGTCAAGCCCTTACACCAAATCGAAGGCGGCGCCCGGGCTGACGATATGAAATTTGGCGCCGGTGACGAAATATCTCAACTGAGCGGGGTTCTGCTCGATCGATTTCCACGTGTTATAATGGAGCGGGATCAAATGCTTGGCGCCGAGCAGTTTCATCGCCTTGCCGACGTCGGCGAGCCCCATCGTATAGTTGTCGCCGATCGGCAGGATCGCGTAATCGATCGGATCGGTTTCGCCAATGAGTTTCATATCGGAGAAAAGCGCCGTGTCGCCGGAGTAATAGATATTTTTTCCGAACATCGACACGACGAAGCCGCAAGCAACTCCGCCGGCAACGCCCGAAGAGTGCAGCGCGGGAACCATGCGCACCTGACCGAAAGGCAGTTGAATGGTGCCGCCGAGATTCATGGCGTGCCCTTTGATGGCGCGATTGATGCGCGACGCGCAGAGGCTCAGCACTTCGGGGATTGCGATGATCTCTGCGCCGGTGTCGGCAGCGATCTCGGGCGCGTCGCCGACGTGATCATCATGCCCGTGCGTGATCAGAATGTAGTCGGCGCGGACGTCCTGATGACGGATCGCCGCCTGCGGATTGCCGCTCAAAAACGGATCGAAGAGCACCTTATACTCGCCGTCGCTCAACAGAAAGCACGCGTGCCCGTAGTAGGTGTAAGTCAACATAAAATTTCATACCTCCAATCTTTTTTCTCCCGCCTTGGGTTTTGACGGACGGATTTTTTTGGTAGGCGCCGCCAACGCTCCCGCCCTCGACCGGCAGCGCCCGACTGAGGACGATGTTCCCACCCGCGTTGGCGACGCCCCGTCTTTGTCGGCGCAACGACGCCTCGCGTTGACGACGCTCGACGGAGAACGCCGCGCCCGCTCCGCGTTGACGACGCTCGACAGGGAATGCCGCGCTCGCCCGAAGGGATAATTAGGAATTAGGGGCGCCGTCGGCGCGGGGTGGGAACCGCTTCCTCTGTTGGGCGCCGCACTCGGGGGGGG
>CALGGP010000284.1 GCA_937915885.1 uncultured Selenomonadales bacterium
GGCGGGTGGGTGGGCGAATAATTTTAGGAGATTTGCTCGGTGAACAGACGACTTGTTTCAGCATTGCTTGGCTATTTGACGCTTTTCACGGGCGCCGCCATGTTTATTCCGTTGATGTTGGCGGCGGTCAACGGCGACGAAGCGTCGGTGGCGGCATTTTTATTGTCGATGTTCATGTGCCTGGCGGCGACATTCGAGCTCGAGCGCTTCGGAGGCGTCAAGGGTAAAGACAATCTCGGCGTCCGCGAAGGCATTGCGATCACCGTCCTCGGTTGGGCGCTCGTATCTTTATTGGGCATGGTACCGTATTTTGCGGGCGGCTGGCTCAATCCGCTTGATTCGATCGTCGAGTCGGTGTCGGGATTCAGCGGCACGGGCGCGACTGTTTTCGAGGACGTAGAAATTCTGCCGCAGCCGATTTTATTGTGGCGCAGTTTATCGAATTGGGTCGGCGGGCTCGGGGTGGTAGTAATTTTTATGGCAATCCTGCCGCAATTCGGACGGGGCGCAATGTTCATCCTCCGCGCGGAGTCGACGGGACCGACGAAAGAGCGGCAAATGCCGAGCATCAGAGACAACGCGAAGGCGCTGTTTTTGGTCTACGTGACGTTGACGGCGGCGTGCTCGATTGCGTATTTTTTATGCGGCTTGACACCGTTTGCGGCAATCAATCACGCGATGACGACGATTGCGACGGGCGGCTACGGGATATTCAACGGGACGGTCGCCGAGTACGGGAACGCGTGGCTGGAAATGTGGATGAGCTTCTTCATGATTCTCTCGAGCGGGAGCTTTGCAATGTATGTGGTGGCGGCGCGCAAGGGCGGACGAGTGATCCTGCGCAATACCGAATTTCGAGTGTATTTATGGATTGTGTTTATAACGTCGGCAGTGATCGCAATCGATCTGATCGTCGAGCAAAATTTTAATCCGTTGGATTCGATCCGCACGTCGATATTTCATGTGGCGTCGCTGTCGTCGACGACGGGATTCGTCGCGGCGGATTTCGACACGTGGCCTCCTCTGTCGAAAGGATTTTTATTGATGACAATGTTTTTGGGGGGCTGCGCGGGCTCGACGGCGGGCGGCTTGAAAGTCGCGCGGATCATATTGTTATTCAAAATGATCGTGGCGATCGTCCAACAAAAAATTCACCCGCAGAGTGTGATGCAGGTGAAGATGAACGGTCAAGTGGTCGACGACGAGATTGTATTCGGAGCAGCGCGATTTTTTTTCGCGGTCGTCATAATGGACATCGCGTTTGCGTTTGTGATGATGTTTGACGGGATCGATCTGGTCAACAGCGTCAGCGTGAGCGTCTCGACGATGGCGAGCGTGGGACCGGGCTTCGGGATCGAGGGCGCGACGAGCGGTTATTCATTATTGCCGTCGATGAGTAAAATTTTTGCGTGCCTGTTCATGTTCTTGTCGCGGCTGGAGATATTTACGGTGCTGGCGTTGTTGTCGCCGTCGTTCTGGATGAAGTCGCGGCGCTGGTGATCAATTATTGGCGGCAATCAGCCGCTTCATCTCCGGATTGAGCTCTTTAAATTTATGCACTCTGCCGAGCAGATCAACCATGTCCTCTCCGAACTCCATCCTCGTTTCGAGCATCGGGTGAATCGTGTTTTCGTCTTTCATCAACGGCGCCTCGATGATAATTTTGATCGTCTGCGTCAATTGATAGGCATAAAAAACTCCGGCTTCGGCATTTTCCGAGTAAGAATCGAAGTCGTAGCCGTTGACGGTTATAATATCTTCCATGTTGTCGACCGCCCAAGAATAATAGCTGTCGAGCTTCCAAAGCAGATTGTTGACTTGATCCGTGCGCGTCTTGACGGCGCTCAAAAATGCAATCCGATTATTACACTCCTCGCGAAAAGCCTTCGACTTGTCGAGATTTTCAAGCGCCTTATATCGAGCCGCCTTCGCCTCGTTGCGATTGCTCCAACCGTAGAGCACCGCGATAGGCGCCGCCACCGACAACGCACTCACGCCGAGCAATGCACTCGCCGCGCCCGCTCCGATACCGCTCAACACGCCCATCTCCGTCAGAGAGCCGCCGTCGACGCCGTAAGAACTGCCGCCGGAATTAAAACTTGCCGCCTTGTTTGTCAGATATTTTATCTCGTCAAGAATTTTTTTCCTGAAGCCCATGCGCTCCAATTTTTGAATGCCCGACGGATTGTTCCTGTACTCGAAATCGTAAATTTGGCTCATCATGTCGACGAAATGTTTGATGCTCCCGCCCACGAGCGCCCGTTCGGTGCCGTTGAGATTGTCGAGCGAAGACGTCACATCACCGTGTGCGCGTTCGGCGCCGGCTTTTGAGCTTTCGATTATCGACTTCGCCTCGGCGTTGTATTCGTTTGCCTCGCGTGCATAAGTTTTGGCGTCGTCCGCCAGCCCCGCTCCGACCAGCGCCGCCGCTCCGAACAACAAAGGAATCATAATTTTTACCCCCAATCTTACATGACAAGTTTGCCCTTCTTCTTGCGAATGTGCTCGCTGAACTCACTTTGCGATTTGAACGTCAAGCCTTGTCCACCGACGCCTTGAGCGATCGAGTTGAACGCGTCCGACGCCCGATTGACATCTTTCAACGACAACGCCGAATCAAGTCTGTCGAGCCCGTCATTGATGATCTGCTGTTGACCGATCAGCCATTCCGAAGTCTCACGAACAAATTCTTCGCGCTGACGCCGCATTTGAGCGATCGCTTCTTCATACAATCCGTGCAACTTCTCGTAGCGTTCCTTGGCAAATTTGGCTTTGAAGGCGCTGTTGAGGAACGGCGCGACCGCCTCACGGAACATTTTTCCGGCAACGTAGCCCGCGAATTTGCCGATCACAGGAGCCAAATTTCCGAACTCCGCCGCTGCCGTCGTTGCCATGTTCTCGACTATTTTTGAGATAAAATCCTCCGCCTTGCCGGCAATCCTCACGGCAAGCTCGGTATCGTCGATCCCGCCCTTAAGGAAAATCTCGATGTCATCTCCGATTTCGCCGCAAGTTCCTCTGAACAGCCCGAGACTTTGCTTTGCATCGAACGCCTTCATCAGTCCGTCGACGCTCGCCATCTTATTAAGAGTGCCGGTCGCCGCCGCGCGGAATTTTTGATCTTCGATCGTATCGATAAAGCGCTCCTGTACTCGATCGGCTGTCGATCGGATTGCGCGATCCGCCATCGCTTTGCCGCGACCTTGAAACTCCTCGAGCTTTTGATCCGCCCACTGCTCGACCGCCGCGTCAAACCTTTTCTCAAGTGCATTCATCTGCTCATCGCCTCCCATTACTACCTGTTTTTTTTTTCACCACCGTAAATTTTATTGGAAGTCGTCTTAAAAGTCAACGAAAAAAAAAAAGAGACTCCGCGCGGAGCCTCCGAAAATTTTTTATTCCCATCCGCCCGATTTTTTTTGGCGACGGATGTAGGGGCGCCGCCGACGCTCCCACCCGTCGAGTGCAGCGCCCAACGGGGATTGTGGTTCCCACCCCGCGCCGTCGGCGCCTTTCATGGGTGGGCGGGATAAAAAATTATTTTCCTGCCAACTTTTTATATCCCGCGATTCGCGCTTCCGCGTCGCGCTGAGTTTTTTCAAACAACGCTTCCGCCGCCTCGGGGAAGTTTCGCTTCAACGACGAATATCTCACTTCGCCCTGCAGGAACTCATTGAATTTGCTGAAGTCCGGCTCTTTGCTGTCGAGCACGAACGGATTTTTCCCCGCCTCGATCAGCGTCGGATTATATCTCCACGTCGCCCAATATCCGCATTGAACGGCGAGCTTGCCCTCGAGCTGCGAGTTGCCCATGCCTTTTCTGATCCCATGATTGATGCACGGCGAGTACGCGATGATCAACGACGGTCCGGGATATGCCTCCGCCTCCGTGATCGCCTTCAACAATTGATTCTGATCCGCGCCCATCGACACTTGAGCCACGTAGATGTAGCCGTAGCTGACCGCCATCATGCCGAGGTCTTTTTTCTTCGTGCGCTTGCCCGTCGCCGCAAATTGAGCGATCGCCGCCGCCGGGGTCGCCTTCGACGCTTGACCGCCCGTATTCGAGTACACCTCCGTATCGAACACAAACACGTTGACATCTTCGCCCGACGCCAGCACGTGATCCAACCCGCCGTAGCCGATATCATACGACCAGCCGTCGCCGCCCCAAATCCATTGCGAACGCTTCACGAAATAATCTCTGTTGTTATAAATCTTGTTGAGCAACGCATTGTCGCCGCGTTGAGCCTCGAGCGCCGCCGTCAATTTATCCGCGCGCTCCCGAGTACCGTCGCCGACATTACGATTGTCTCTCCAATCGACCAGCGCCGCGCGGAGATCATCACTCAATTCTCCCTCGAGCGCCTTCTCGACGTCGTCCGCAATCGATTCGCGCACCGCCTTCACGCCGAGGAACATTCCGAGCCCGAACTCCGCATTGTCCTCGAATAAGGAATTGCCCCAAGCCGGACCATGCCCTTTGATGTTGACCGTGTAAGGCATCGCCGGCGCCGACGCGCCCCAGATCGACGAACAGCCCGTCGCGTTCGCTATCATCATTCGATCCCCGAACAGTTGAGTCAACAGCTTCGCATACGGCGTTTCGCCGCAGCCCGCGCACGCCCCGCTGAACTCAAACAACGGCTTCTCGAATTGCGATCCAATTACCGTCGTCTTCTTCGTCGGATTGACTTTCGGCGCGACCTTCTTCGGATCAATGCCGTAATCGAAATACTTCTGCGCCGTCTTCTGCTTGTCGCCGGAGTTGACCATCGTCAGCGCCTGCTTCGGACACACCTGCACACAATTCCCGCAACCTAAGCAATCATACGTCGACACACAGATCGAAAGATTATACGCGCCCCGAGAAATTTTCGACGGGATCGACTTCATGCCTTCGGGAGCCGCCGCCGTCTCTTCGGGCGTCATCAAAATCGGACGAATCGCCGCGTGCGGACAGACAAACGAACACTGATTGCAACCGATGCACTTCGTCTCATCCCAAGTCGGAACATTGATCGCCGTCCCGCGCTTCTCGTAAGCCGAGCCGCCGACAGGGAACGTGCCGTCCGCCAAATCCTTGAACTTCGACACCGACAGCGTATCGCCTTCCTGCCGATTCATCACGTTTTGAATTTCGGTAATAAATTCGGGCGGGTCGACTTGCTTCAGATCGCGATTCATGCTCGTGTCGTCGACATCCCACGTCGAAGTATCAACCTTGTGCAACGCCTCGATCCCTTGATCGATCGCGCCGTGGTTCATGTCGACGATGTTCTGTCCTTTTTTGCCGTAAGACTTGACGACCGCGTCCTTCAAAAACTTCACGGCATCTTCGATCGGAATGATATTCGTCAGCTTAAAGAACGCCGCCTGCATCACCATGTTGAATCGACCGCCGAGCCCGAGATCGCCGGCAATCTTCACCGCGTTGACCGTGTAAACATTGATCTCGTTGTCGATGATGTAGCGTTTCATCGACGGCTTGAGCTTGTGTCCGAGCTTTTCATCGCTCCAGTTCGTGTTGAGCAGGAACGTCCCGCCGCGTTTCAAGCCCGCTATCAGATTGTAATGATGCACATAACTTTTTTGCGAGCACGACACAAAATCCGGCTTGGTGATCAGATACGGCGAGCCGATCGGATCCTTGCCGAAGCGCAGATGGCTCATCGTGATCCCGCCCGACTTCTTTGAATCATAGGCGAAGTACGCTTGCGCATAAAGGTCGGTGTTGTCGCCGATAATTTTGATCGCAGATTTATTCGCGCCGACCGTGCCGTCCGAGCCCAAGCCCCAAAATTTACACGCCGTCGTGCCCTCGGGCGTCAAGTCAACGTCGTGATGCCCCGTCTCGAGAGATTTATTCGTCACGTCGTCGGTGATGCCGATCGTAAATCCGTTCATCGGAGCGTCTTTCGTCAGCTCGTGGTAGACCGCCAACATCTGATCCGGCGTCGTATCCTTGCCGCCCAATCCGTAGCGACCGCCGACGATAATCGGCTTTTGATCGACGTCGGAATCGTAATATGCCGCGCGGACATCCGTATAAAGCGGTTCGCCGACCGCGCCGCTTTCCTTCGTCCGATCGAGCACCGCGATCTTTTTGACGGTCGTCGGGATCGCGTTGAGGAAATGCTTGACGGAGAACGGGCGATAGAGATGAACGTTAACGACGCCGACCTTTTCGCCTTGACGGTTGAGATATTCCGCCGCCTCGACCGCCGTCTCGCACACCGAGCCCATTGCAATTATAATCCGCTCCGCATCGGGCGCGCCGTGATAATCGAACAGATGATGCTCGCGACCCGTAATTTTCGCCACGTCCGCCATCGCCGCCTCGACGATATCCGGCAATTGATCATAATATTGATTGATCGTCTCGCGCACTTGGAAGTAGACGTCGGGATTGGTCGCCGTGCCGCGAATGACGGGATGATCCGGATTGAGCGCGCGCCGACGGAAGGCGTCAATCGCATCGTAGTCGACCAGCTTTGCAAGATCGTCGTAGCCGATCGTCTCGATCTTTTGAATCTCGTGCGAAGTTCTGAAGCCGTCGAAGAAATTGATGAACGGAAGCCTGCCCTTGATCGCCGACAGATGAGCGACCGCCGATAAATCCATGACTTCCTGAACGCTCGACTCGGCAAGCATCGCGCAACCCGTTTGACGAGCCGCCATCACGTCCTGATGATCGCCGAAGATGTTCAACGTCGAAGTCGCCAACGCCCGCGCACTGACGTGAAAAACGCCCGGTAACATTTCTCCCGCGATCTTATAGAGGTTCGGGATCATCAGCAGAAAACCTTGCGACGCGGTGTAAGTCGTAGTGAGCGCGCCCGCCTGAAGGGAGCCGTGCACCGTGCCGGCGGCTCCGCCCTCGGACTGCAGCTCGATCAGACGAACTTTTTGCCCGAAAATATTTTTGGTGCCGCGCGCCGCCATTTCATCAACGTGCTCCGCCATCGGCGACGACGGCGTGATCGGATAAATCGCCGCAACTTCGGTGAACGCGTAGCTGATATGAGCGGCGGCCTGGTTGCCGTCCATGGTCTTCATCTTTTTACCCATGTAAAATCGTAAAGCTCCTCTCGATTGAAAATCTCATAAATTATAGCAATCGACGCCTTTGATTGCAAATAAAAAAATTCCCCACCGCTGAAGAGATAATTAGGAATGAGGAATTGAGGGCGCCGCCGACGCTCCCGCCCTCCGAGTGCAGCGCCCAAATAAGCCCGTGGTTCCCACCCGCGTCGTCGCCGCCCTTTTGTTTCAAAAGCCAACGGCTTTTAGGGGTGGGCGGGCGGGAGAAAAAATTTTTTTCCGTTACTCCGAAGATTAATGAGCCGACTCAAAAAATGTCGAGATCAAAATCGTTGCGAAGTTTTATCGCCTCTCCGATGTGAATGTTGTCAATCTGATCCATGCCCTCGAGATCGGCTATCGTCCGCGCCACCTTCTTTATCCGATCATACGACCGCGCCGACGCATGCTTCTTCTCATAAAACATCCTCAACAAATCCTCCGCCCGATCCGTCATCGGACAAAACTTTTCGATCAGCGCGTGATTCATCTGCGCGTTGCAAAACAGTCGATATTCCCTCAGCCGCTCCAATTGTATATCGCGCGCCTTCGATACACGCTCGCGGATCACCGACGACGACTCCGCCTTCCGTTTCGAGCTCAAATCTTTATAATCCACGCGCGGCACTCGAATATGTATGTCAATCCGATCGAGCAACGGTCCCGACAGCTTTCGAGTGTACTTTCTGATCTCATTCGGTGTGCATCGACATTCATGCGTCGGATCGCCGTACCAACCGCACGGACACGGATTCATCGCGCAGATCAGCATGATGCTCGACGGAAATGTAAGCGTCGCGTTTACTCTCGAGATCGTCACCTTGCGCTCCTCGAGCGGCTCTCGTAAAACCTCCAGCACCGATTTGTGGAACTCGGGGAACTCGTCCAAAAACAGCACTCCATGATGAGCCAACGTCACTTGCCCCGGGCGCGGGATCGAGCCGCCGCCTATCATCGCCGCCGCCGACGCGTCATGATTCGGGTGTTGAAACGGTCGCTTTTTGATCAGTCCGCCGTCCGTACCCAATTTGCCCTCGATGCTGTAAATTTTCGTCACCTCGAGCGCCTCTTCGGGCGTCAACTCCGGCAGGATCGAATTGACGCGTTGAGCCAACATCGTTTTGCCCGAGCCCGGCACTCCCACCATCAGCACGTTGTGTCCGCCCGCCGCCGCTATCTCCAACGCCCGCTTCGCAAAAAATTGTCCCTGTACGTCGGAAAAATCGTCCTGCATATCGTTGAATATTTCCGTCGGCGCATCGACTTTCACCTCGGGCTTCAACACGTCCTGCCCGTTGAGGAACATCATCAGCTCCGATAAATTTGACGGCGCGTAAACTTCAACGTCGTCGACGAGCAGCGCCTCATTGACATTTTCCCGCGCCACGAATATTTTTGTCAGACCTTCCTCCCGCGCCTTGATCACCATCGGCAACACGCCGTGCACGCCGCATAAATTTCCCTCGAGCGACAACTCCGCCGTGAATAAACAATTTTTGGTGTTGTCGACGGGGATCGTACCTTGCGCGCTCAACAATCCGATCGCGATCGGCAGGTCGAGCCCTGGGCTGTCTTTTTTTATGTCGGCGGGCGCCAGATTGATTGTAATCCGTTCCGCGCGGAGGAGCATGTTGGAATTTCTGATGGCGGTGCGGACGCGTTCCTTCGACTCACGCACGGAGGCGTTGGGCAGCCCGACGATATCAAAACTTGGCATGCCGTTAGAGCTGTCGACTTCGACGCCGATTATCAGACCGTCCACTCCGAGCGTTGCCGCGCCGTATACTCTCGCAAACATTTCATCACCTCATAAAAATTTTATGTGGGCGCCGCCGCCGCTCCCACCCCCAAGCGCGGCGCCCAAATTATGAAAGCGGTTCCCACCCCGCGTCGGCAGCGCCCAACCGTCCGCACAAGCCCACCCATGTCGGCAGCGCTCGACCGTCGCATCAAGCCCCGCCCCGCGTCGGCGGTGCCGTCCGTCCGCTCCAAGCCCGCCCTTATC
>CALGGP010000285.1 GCA_937915885.1 uncultured Selenomonadales bacterium
TTGACCACACTTGATTTCGAGTCAAGCACCTTCAACCGCTCGGACACTCCTCCGCGTCGACCGAAATTCTAGCACACCGTTTTTTAAAATGCAACCATTTTTTTTTGATCCGACCGTCATGCTCCCCTTCGCGACTTGATCACTGCTTTGATCACAAGTTTTATTGCTCGATAGCAAAGGTACGGGACGATCAGCCCCGACGCGATGAGAATCAGCCACTTCACCAACGTGAATATGATCGAGAAACAGCCCAGCGAATCATCTTGAAACGCCGCCGCCAGCTGTGCCTGTCGTTGTTGTTCTTCAAATTTAAGTCGTTCCGCGTTTTGGATCGCTTGATTATTGTGATCGTCCACCATCTTTTGAATTTCTTCCGGCGTCAAAAATTCTACGTGCTCGCCGGCTAAAATCATCATCGCCGCGACTTCCATGTCCGCATGATAGAGATCATACAGCTCCAACAGATATGACTCGCACGCCTCGCGCGTCATTTTGCCTTCGTCCTCTAACTTCTTCGCCAGTTCTTTGACTTGCCTCTCGAAATCTCTATCAAATTCTTCGCGCTCTTCGTCGGTCATGTCGATCGCTCCCCTCGATCAAAACCAATCCAACACGTCAAAGAAAGTGTCAATCGCATCCGCCACGTCCAAAAGATCATCGACGTTGTGCGCGACGTCGACATAATCTACAACCGCATCGTTCGCGCCCGCGCTCGTATTAAATTGCGTCGTCACCGCTGCTGCTCCCAATGCGCCCGCCGCTCCGATCAAGTCCGCCGTCTGCAATATCTTTTTGCCTCTGAGCGCCGGCGGCACTCTCCTCTTGTCGTCACTCATGGTTTGTCGCCTCCTCTCGACAATCAAAACCAATCCGAACAATTCTTTGCATAAAGTTTATCACTAACAATGGCGTCGCGCAATCATTTTTTTACTTCAAATCCTTGCCGTCAAAAAAATTTTTTGCTACACTGTCGACAGTTTTTTTGAAGGAGTGAATGATGTGAAGAAGAAAATCTCGGCTCTCGTGTGCGGCGCGCTGATGGCGTTCGGCTCGATCGCAATGGCCTCGATCAACGGCGACAGAATTATGCTCGGCGACATCAAACCCGGCGACCCGATCAGCGCAGTCAAAAATATCTACGGCGAACCCCTTCAAATCGTCGGCGAGAAGTGGCTCTACAAGGGCTTCTACATCGAAGTCGACAACGACCGTCCGAATTACGTCGAAGAGATTGCAACGCAAGACCCGGGCTTTGCGACACAGGACGGAGTGATAGTCAGCATGAGCGAGACTGCGCTCAACGATACCTACGGCAAGGCGGATAAGATCGAGCGCGAGGACGGCAAGGTCGAATACACTTATTACAGCCGCGACGCGCGCGAAAAAATTCAGTTCGACGTTCGCAACGGCATCATCATCAAAATTTCGTGCGAGCGCAATTGATTTTTAACCGACGGCAATAATTTTTGACAATCGAATACAGAATCAAGTGTCGTGAGACTTAATAGGGAATCCGGTCGAAAGCCGGAACGGTCACGCCACCGTAGCGGGGAGCAACTCTGCA
>CALGGP010000286.1 GCA_937915885.1 uncultured Selenomonadales bacterium
GTGGGCGGGCGGGATGAAAAAAATTTTTTCCGTCACTCCGAGTGGTCGAAGGCGACAGCCTTCAATGGGTGGACGGGCGGGAAGAAATCTCCTCGTCGGTGAGATAACAGGCGGGATCGGATTGCCAATAATCGCCCGTCACCGCCTCCGCGCGCGTACGGAAATTTCCATTGCAATTTTCGAGATACTTACACGCCGCGCATCGTCCGCGCAATAATTTTTTTCGATCCTTCAGCCCGCGCAATATCTCATGCTCCGCGCTCGACCAGATATCGCCGAATTTTTTCTCCCGCACATTCCCGAACGTGTAATGCTGTGTAAATTGATCGGGATGAACGTTGCCGAGCGGATCGACTTCGCCGAATGCAATACCCGACCGATTCCCGCCGTTGAGATCAATATATTTTTTGATCCGCGCCGCCGACTCTTCATCGCCGCGCTCGAGCGCCTTCAAATATAAATATATCCCGTCGCAATGATTATCCACCGTCAAAATTTCCTTCTCGAGCCCGCGCCGCTCAAAATCCGCCGTCCGATTGATGATGATATCCATCGCGCGACGCGTCTCTGTCGGCGTAATGTCCTCAACATTTTTGCCCCGCCCCGAGTACACCAGATGATAGAAGCACACCCGATTAATCTGATGCTCCTCGATGAAGTCAAAAATCCGATCAAGCTCCTCGTAGTTGTGCCGATTGATCGTAAATCGAAGCCCGACGCGCTGACCGACCGCCACACAATTTTCGATCCCGCGCATCGCCCGCTCATATGCTCCGTCAACGCCGCGAAACTTATCATTCACGTCGCTCAACCCGTCGAGACTGATTCCGACATAGCCCACGCCGATATCTTTGATCCGTTGAGCCGTCGCGCGATCAATCAGCGTCCCGTTCGTCGACAGCGTAGGACGAATTTTTTTCGACGCCGCATAAGCCGCCAGATCAAAAAAATCCGCCCGAAGAAGCGGCTCGCCGCCAGAAAATAACAGCACCGGCACTTTAAACTCGGCAAGGTCGTCGATAAATTTTTTCGCCTCGTCCGTCGACAACTCGTCATACTTCCGACCGTCCGATTCCATATAACAGTGTCGACAGCGCAAGTTGCACGTCTTTGTCGAGTTCCAAACCACCACCGGACCTATGCCGTCGGCGGCGCCGTTTTTGTTGTGCGAGCGCGTGTAGCGAAGGCGATCGCCGAAATAATCTCGAGCGAAAAGCAGTTTCGTCACGCTGATCAATGTCATCACTCCAAATTTTTTTGCGCCCGATCATGACAGGCGACGGATATAGGGGCGCCGCCGGCACTCCCACCCTCGGATGTCGGCGCCCAACCGAGGACGCGGTTCCCACCCCGTGCCGGCAGGCGCCCCGTCTTTTTATCGGCAACGCAGTTGCCAAGGGTGGGCGGGCTCAAAACTCCGTCGCCGACGGCGCCCTTTATTTTGAAAAAAAGTTTTTCGAGGG
>CALGGP010000287.1 GCA_937915885.1 uncultured Selenomonadales bacterium
GGGCGGGCGGGAGATAAAACTCCGTTGCCCCGCATCAACGGCGACGAATTTTGTTAAGGAGACAGCGATTGAACAAAGACAGATTGATATCAACGGACGAACAGCGCGGCGACCAATGGCAGTACAGCCTCCGCCCGCGACGCCTTGTCGAGTACATCGGACAGGATAAAGTCAAAAAAAATTTATCCGTGTTCGTGCAGGCGGCACGGCTCCGCGCGGAGGCGCTCGATCACGTGCTGCTCTACGGACCGCCCGGGCTCGGCAAGACGACGCTCGCGGCAATCATCGCAAACGAACTCGGAGTGAATTTCAAACAGACGTCGGGACCGGCAATCGACAAGCCCGGCGATCTCGCCGCACTGCTGACGAATTTACAGCCGCGCGACGTACTCTTCATCGACGAGATACATCGCCTGCCGCGCATCGTCGAAGAAATTTTGTACTCGGCAATGGAAGATTTTGCGCTCGATATAATCATCGGACGAGGGAGCGGCGCAAGATCAATCCGATTGGATTTGTCGCCGTTCACATTAATCGGGGCGACCACGAAGGCGGGAGCATTATCGCCGCCGTTGCGCGATCGATTCGGCGTCATATCGCGCTTGGAATATTATTCGACGGAGTCATTGATCGAAATAATCATCCGCGCGGCGGAAATTCTCAAGGTCGAGATCGAAGACGGAGGCGCTCGAGAGATCGCTCGACGGTCACGCGGCACGCCGCGCATCGCGAATCGATTGTTGAAACGTGTGCGGGATTTTGCGGCGGTGGACGGTCGAAACGTGATCACGGACGAGTTAGCGGATCGAGCATTACAGGAGTTGGAAGTCGACGGCGCGGGCTTAGATCACACCGACCGACGAATGTTGGAGGCGATGATCAAAAAATTCGGCGGGCGACCGATCGGCATTGAGACGATCGCGGCGGCAATCAGCGAGACGCGCGAGACCATTGAAGACATTTACGAGCCGTATTTATTGCAATTGGGATTTATAATGAGGACGCCGCGCGGGCGAGTGGTGACGAAGGCGGGCTATGAGCATATGCACGAGCCTTATCCCGAGGACGATAAAATTTTTTCGGAGCAATAAAAAATGGGCGCGAGCCCAAAAAATTTTTTTACGCCGATTTTTTACGTCCGAGCACTTTTTTGGCGCGCTCGACAATCGTTGCCGCGTTCAATCCGTAGGCGTCCATCAACTCTTGCGGTTGCCCCGATTCACCGAATGTGTCTTGCACTCCGACAAATTCTATCGGCACCGGATAATTCATCGACAGGCACTCCGCGACCGCGCTGCCCATGCCGCCCGCGATCTGATGTTCCTCCGCCGTCACGACGCAACCCGTCCTCCGCGCGGAGCCGACGATTGTCTCAACGTCGAGCGGCTTGACTGTGTGCAGATTGATCACCGTCGCTTCGATCCCGTCCGCCGATAAAATTTTCGCCGCCTCGAGCGCTTCATACAACATCGCGCCGTTGGCTATGATCGATACGTCGTCGCCCTCTCGACACACGCGCGCCTTGCCGAGCTCGAACGGCGTGCTCTCGTCCGTCACCACAGGCACCGCCTCTCGCCCGAATCTTATATAGCAAGGTCCGTCGACCGCCGCGATCGCCAACGTCGCCTTCCGCGTTTCCTCCGCGTCGCACGGCACCACCACCGTCATATGCGGCAACACTCTCATAATCGCTACGTCCTCGAGCGCCTGATGCGTCGCGCCGTCCGGTCCGACCGATATTCCCGCATGCGCCCCCGCTATTTTTACATTCAATCGATTGTAGCAGATCGTCGTGCGGATTTGATCCCACGCCCGCCCCGCCATGAATACTCCGTACGTCGACGTGAACGGCAGCATTCCTCCGAGCGCCAGCCCCGCCGCCGTACCCGCCAAATCCTGTTCGGCGATCCCGACGTCGATGAAGTTTGACGGGAATTTGTCCCGCACCCAGACCGTTCGCGTCGATTTCGCCACGTCCGCGTCGAGCGCTATCACTCTCGAATTTTTTTCGATCAGCTCGAGCAATGCTTTGCCGTAGCCATCGCGCATCGGTACTTTTTTAATCATCGCCGTCGCCTCCGATCTCCTCGAGCGCTTGAGCCAACTGCTCATCGTTCGGCGCGTTGCCGTGCCAATTGCTGTCATTCTCCATAAACGAGACGCCCTTGCCCTTGACGGTGTGCGCAATCAAAACCGTCGGACGCCCCTTGACGGTCGCCGCCAACTTGTAAGCGTCAATCACCGCGTCGACGTTATGTCCGTCGACCTCGATCACATTCCAACCGAAGTCGAGCCAACGCGCGGGGAGATTGTCGAGATTTTTAATCTCCTCGATGGTGCCGTCGAGCTGGACGTGATTGAAATCGACGATCGCACAGACGTTGTCGAGTTTGTTCTGAGCGGCGAACATCACCGCCTCCCAAATTTGCCCTTCCTGCAGTTCGCCGTCGCCCATCAGACAGTAGACGCGTTGAGGAGTGCCGAGCTTTTTGAAGGCGAGCGCGATCCCGTTGGTGATCGACAGCCCTTGACCGAGCGAACCGGCGGAGCAATCGAGTCCGGGCGTGTGATCCTTGTGCGGGTGACCTTGCAAGATGCTGCCCATTTGACGGAGCGTCGAGAGTTCGTCGACGGAAAAAAAACCTCGTCGAGCGAGCACGCTGTAGAGCACGGGTGCGACGTGCCCTTTCGAGAGAATGAAACGGTCGCGCTCGATCCAATCGGGATTTTTGGGATCGACATTGATGATGCCGCCGAAGTAGAGCCCGACCATGATCTCGGTCGCCGACAACGAACCGCCCGGGTGACCGGATTTCGCCTTATGGATCATCGTGACGATGTCTCGACGAACGGTGCGGCACATCGCGCGCAAATTTTTTGAGTCCATAAATGCCCTCCTCACTGATGATATTTGCGATTTATTTCTACGGTTGCGATGAATAATCCTGCCGACGAAAGGAGCCGACGTATGAAATTATTGATGCACATGTGTTGCGCGCCGTGCGCGTGTTATCCGACGGAAAAATTAAAAGCCGACGGAATTACTCCGACGGCGTATTTTTTTAATCCGAATATCCATCCGTACGAGGAGTGGCGGCGACGGTTGAGCTCCGCGCGGAGTTTTGCGTCGACGGTCGAGATCGATCTGATCGTCGATAATCACTACGGGCTGAGAGAATTTTTGTCAAGAGTGTTTTCGATGGTCGATGATGAGGACACGATCAAAAATCCCGACGGATATCATAAGAGGTGTCGAGTGTGCTACGCTTGGCGACTGAGTCGGACGGCGGAGTATGCGGCGGAAAATAATTTTGAGGCATTCACGTCGACGTTGCTCTACAGTCGACATCAAAACCATGACGTGATCCGATCGATCGGCGAGACGTTTGCTCGCCGGTACGGAATAAATTTTTATTACGAAGACTGGCGGGAGGGTTGGCAGCGCGGGATCGATCGGAGCCTCGAGCTTGAATTATATCGGCAAAATTATTGCGGTTGCATTTTTAGTGAGGAAGAACGGTTCAGCTCGGAGTGGAGGAAGCGGCGGAAAAAATATTTTAAAGCCCGCGCGGAGTGACGGATAGAAGGGCGCCGCCGACGCCCCCACCCCCCGAGGCGGCGCCCAACTGAGGTAGAGGTTCCCACCCGCGCCGACGGCGCCTTTTAATTACGAATTACGAATTACGCATCGTTTTATCGGGCGCCGAGCTCGACGCGCAGCTGATCGTATTCTTCGCGGAGTGAGCGCAGTTGAGCCGCATCCGCCGCCGCACGAGCACCCGCATCTTTGCGTTGAGCAATCTGCTCTTTGAATGGCGCCTCGTACTGCTCGAGCACCACGTCGAGACTTTTACTCGTCGCCGCCTTCAGCTCGTCCGACAATTTATCCGCCATGTACCGGCACTTCTGATTGAGCTCCTGCCGCGCTTGCATCTCCGCTTCCATCCGCCGACGCGCCGCCTCATTGCGCGCCGCATTCGCCGCCTCCATCTTTTCTCGATCGTCGCCGCCCCCGAACAGATCAAACAGCGTCTTCAACGTGCTAACCACCGTGATCACCGGTCCCACGATCGGTATCACCGAGCTTGCCATTTTGCCCAACGCCGTCTTCGCCAACATCGAGCCGACCTCCGTCTTCACGAATTGCTTGCCCAGTTCCTGCACGCCCGCCGTCGCAATCGACGTTGCCAAGCCCGTTGTCGCTGCCGTCGTCGCTGCCGCCGTCAATACCGTCTCAGCGTCGAGCGTCGGCGTAGGCACTGCGACCGACGAGCCCGTTTGTATTTCCGTCGAGCCCACCTTCGACAATCGATCCAATATCGCCTTGAAACTTGCCGCGTCCGTGCTTTGCGCGTCGAGCTTGACGCTCTCGAACGCTTTGATCTCTTGCTCCAATATCGATGCAATCTCCGTCAATTGTCGGCTCATTTCATCCTGCACCGATTTGTTGAGCTTGCCGACCTCCGTCGCGATCAACCTGTCAATCTCCGACTGCCGCGAACGGTTCTCCCAAATCATTTGCGGCAACGTCTCACCCAGCCGCTCCGCTCGCATGTCTATGAATAAATTCAATTGCCGACGCATCGACAGCTTTTGTCGGCTGAACGTCTCGAGCACGCCGTTCATCTTCTGCAACGCCTCGGAATCCCCGCGCCCCTCGAGCTCACGGATAAATCGATCGAGCACGCCCTCAATCTGTTTGATCCCCTGTCGCAACACATCAAACGACGTCGTCCGCTTGAGCTCCGACAAAATCACGTCCTTCAGTTCCGGCAGACCGCTTTTTTCGATCAGCACCGGTTTGTTTTTCGTCCGCCCCATCTTCGCGCGCAACGCATTCACCGTCACGATGCAATATTTTTCGTCGACATCTTCAATCCCGACCTGTTGCATGTTCACCGCGACTTTCTGTTTGATCTCGCGGAGCGCCTCCTCATTCTTGCCCATATAACCGTCCATGTCATTGAGCACGATGATAATTTTTTTGCCGGACTCGGCGATAATTTTCATCCGCCGATAATTTTCAATCCGATCGAACGGCCCCTTCCCGCTGATCACGAACAAAACGATATCCGCCTTTTTGATGTCGCGCTCCGTCACTTCTTCATGAGCAATCGGCGCGAATACCCCGGGCGTATCGAAAATTTTATAGCCCTGCCACTCGTAATAATCGACGCGATCGGTCGTCGGCACGTCCGCCACCTTCGCCCGATCCGCGCCGATCAGCTCGTTGATGATGCTGCTCTTGCCGGCGTTGTAAATCCCGTACATCATGATCTGCGGCTCGACCTTCTTGATCTTTTGAGCGTTGAGGTCGGCAAATTCCGTCGCGAACGGCGCCGCAAAATCATAGCGCTCGAAAATTTTCTCGACGCGCGCCGCCTTTTCGTTGAGCACGCTTTGATAATCCTTCAGTTCAGCCATTGTGATCCTCCTTCAATGCGGGGCAAATGCTATGAAATGTTTTCGTTCGAGCCGCAATAAAATATTAGTCACGCGCTCGAGCGGCAGATTGACTCGGGCGGCAATTTCCTCGACGCTCAATTTTCCCGTCGTCAACATTATTACGTCGAGCTCCGCGCGATCAAACCGTTCGCCGCAAATTTCGACCGTTCGTCCGTCGATCGAGTGCAAATGTCGATACAGCGCTGCTACTCGAATCGGGTGCGACGCCGAAAAATTTTCCGTTGCCGTCGACGACCGCGCCTCGTCGAGCGACAGCATCTCATAATACGCGTGCACGATCGGCAGTTGGCGCAACTTGACGAGCCACGCCCCTTGCGTTGCACTTCGACGGCGCGCTTGCTTGAGCCAACCGACAATCCTCTCCGTCGGCACGCGCCAATCGCGGAGCATCTCCTCCATTTTTTGGTTGATCGACGTGACGAATTCCGATTGCATGCGGACGATCTCCAATCGATCGAGCCGATCGGTTTCAGTCTGCGGGAAATCGCCGACCGAAGTCAAAAATTCCGCGTCGCAAATTTTTATTCCAAACTCCGACGGTCGACGCGTCATCGGCGTCTCCGGCAGCGGCCAATACGTTACCGCGCCCAGCTCGACCGTGCCCTGCCCTTCCTCGAGCAGCCGCATCGCAAAATTTTTATCCGCCTCGAAAATCTCTCGCGTGAAATGCGCGCCGCCCAAAATGATATTGCCGTAAATCTGTTCGATGCCCGCGTCGCGACAGCGCCTCACGACTTCGACGATCTCATCGGGCGTCGACTGCTTACCGTAGGCTTTCAAAACTTTGTCGGTGCCCGCCTCGATGCCGAGCTGGATTCGATGACAGCCGCCGTCGGCAAGGTACTCGATTATCTCGGGGTGCTGATACATCGTGTGGACGTGCCCTTCGCAAAACCAATTGAAGTCGAAAATTTTTCGGCGCGCGGCAAGCCCTTCGCAAAGGCGACGAACGCGCTCGGGATTGAGCGTCAAGGTGTCGTCGGTGAAGAACAGATAAAATCCTCCGCCTTCGGAACGCGCGCGCCGCCAATGCTCCACATAAAAATCGACTTCGGCAAGCACGTTGTCAATCGAGCGAAAGCGGACGGTTCGAGTGTGCGTCCCTTCGTGGCAGAACGCGCAACGGAAAGGACAGCCCCGCCCCGTCATGATGTTGAGCCCGCGATAAAAATGATGCGGCTCGAGAAAACAGTCTTCGTCAATGAACGGGAGCGCGTCAAGATTTTTTATGAGCGGACGCTCGGGATTGATTTTGAGCCCGTCGACCGTCGGATAAGCAATGCCTCTGATATTTTCGAGCGCGCCGACTTCGTCGAGGAAAAAATTCATCAGCTCGAGCACCGTCAATTCGCCCTCGTATCGAACGACCGCGTTGCACTTCGATTGCATAAAAAAATTTTCGTCGAGCGCCGTCGCTTGAGGTCCGCCCACGATCACCGGCAGATTGTAAGTCTCTCGAATGTGGCGGCTCAAAAAAATATTTTCCGTGACGTTTTCAAAGTCGCAGTACAATCCGATCATCGACGTCGCCCGCGCGGAACAAAGATCATTGACGATCGACAGCCCGCGCTCGAGAGTGCCGGAAAAACTTTTGGCATCGAAGCCCTCACGTCGGACGAAGGCGGCGAGCAGATAAATCCCCAAAAAGCCGCCGTGCGTCGGCTCCACGTTTATGTATCGACGATGCAGATTCAAAAATAAAATGTCCATTATAAAATTTAATCCCGCCCGCCCACCCTTGACAGGTTACCACCTGCCAACTGTTTTCAGAGCGTCAACGAATCGATCTCGGCGCGCAATTGTTTTTTGATCGCGATCGATTGACGGTACCGTTTCTTCTCGCGGATCAGCGCCGCCTTCAATATTTTCAGCCCTTCCGTCCGAAGCCAACCGATAAATTCTCTCCGCGCGGAGCAATTGGGATATCGCGCCTCCAACGTGCCGAACGCGTTGACCGCCTCGAACGCGCAGCCCCCATGACACAGCTCCCAATCCGAACAATTTTTGCAGTCGTTTGATCGGAGATATTGTTGACGCCCGCGAATTTTTTCCGCGTTGACGGAATTATACAGCTCGAGCAGCGATTGATCCCGAAGGTTGCCGTAAGTAAAATGCCGCGCGGCGTTGTCTCGACCGCAAAAGCCCGTTTCGCCGTCGGGGTAAACGCTGATAAAATCTCGACCGCAACTGCCGTTGAATGCGCACTCGCGAAGCGGCGTCGAGCCTATGATCGCGTCAAGAGTTTCGTCGAGCGGATCAATGACGTCCGGAATTTCGACGGACAACGAGCGCTCGAGCAGGCGTTTCATCACGTCGACATACGCAGTGTAAAGTTCGACGATGTCTCGACGGTCGGCGGCGCGCCCGCACGCAATCACCGGCTGAATCTTCGGGTGCAGGCTGTGCTCGAGAATGAAGTCGAAGAGTTTATCGGCGTTGACGGCGGAGTTGAGCACCATCAGCGTCCCGACATTCAAGCCCGCCGCCCGCATTTTTTTGATGTTGTCGAGAATGATCGCGGCGGTCGGACGGTCGTCCTTCGTTCGACGGAATTGATCATGAATCTCGGGATAACCGTCGAGCGAAACGCCCACGCCAATCTCATTCGTCTTGAAAAATTCAATCCAATCGTCGTCGACCAGCGTCCCGTTCGTCTGCATCAAAAATTTTATGTGATACTCGCTCAAATGCTCCCGCGCGTACTCGATCAGCCGCGTCAAATTTTCTCGACCGTAGAGGAGCGGCTCGCCGCCGTGAAACAAAAATTCGGCGTCCCGCGTCGGCAGCCGATCGAGCAACGGCGGCAATTCATTGACGAGCTTAAAAAAAATTTCTTCCGGCATGCGGCGGCTCGGTTGGTCACCCTCACTGCAATACGAACAGTTCAAATTACACGCCGTCGTCATTTTCAAGATGATCTGCATCAGAGTTTTAACCCGTTGAGTTCCGCGCGGAGCGCCTCGATCTCGCGCCGCATGCTCCGAACAAACTGCTCGCGATCCGCAAAATACGTGTCGCGCAATTTTTCAAGACACGCGTTCGTCTGAGTGCGCGCGTAATTTTCCGCCTGCGGCATCAAACTTTGAACGAACTCGTCAAAATTCGTGCCGACATCGACCGTCTGAGACTCCGTCCGCGTCCTATATTTCGTCTCGTAATACTCCGCCCCGAACCAACCTTTGACGCGCTCCCAAAATCCGCGCGGAGGACGCGACACCGTATAACTTTCGCTGTAGGAGTGCTCGATTTGCGCGGTCTTTTTTGTGAGCGCCGCCGTCGAAAGATTTGCCTTGACCGTCGGCATCTCCCGACTCTGATAGTCGTCAATCACCTTCCGCATCTGAGTGTTGAGCTGAGCGTTGAGCGTCGACTGCAAAATTTGTTCGACCGTCGAATTGATCGTCGAAGTGCTCACGTTCGAGCCGCGCTTGACTTGCCGATTCCACTCCGCCGCCCGCTGATGCAACTCGTTTTGCAATTCGTAGCAGACGCTTCGCACCGTCGCCTCCGATATCCGACTCATGCCTTGCTTGTAATTTTCGATCGCCGCCGACATTCCGTCGAGATCGCCGTCGAATTTCGCAAGGTCGTCGATGATGCCGGCGATAAAACCGTTAAGCTGCCGACGCGGATTTGCCTGCTTTCGAGCGATCGCGTTGTCGCTGACCTTGTCGCCGAGAATTTTCATGAGCTTATCGAGATTACTGCCGCGAAATTTTTCTTCGTCATTCTGCTCGACCGCCTCATTCGCCAGCGCCGTCGACACGCTCAACGCACGAAACTTTTTCTCGTCGATGTTCGGATATTTTTTCTTCACTCGAGCGCAGCTGTCGTCCTCCTGCAACTTGCGATTCTCCGGCGTCTTGGGCATCAGCACGCTGATAATTTCGCCGTCATCGTCGACGTCCTCATCGGCAAAATCCGACTTCGTTATGACGATCAGCGCCTCTTGCCCTTCCTTGTTGAGCTTCTCGATATACTTCATATCGTCCTGCAGAGCGACCGCCGCGCTGTTCATCAAAAAAATGCACATGTCGGTGTAGGACAGATACTCCTCGACGAGTTTTGTCATGTCGAGCGTATCGCCGACCTTGCCGACCGCGCCCGTGCCCGGCGAATCCACCCAACGCAAGCCGCTCAACGTAAAATATTGAATTGCGCCCGTCGTGTCGGTGACGCCCTCGGTAAACCACGTGTCGCCGCGTTGATCCTTGCTGATGTCGCCGGTATCGCGCCCCTTCTCCTCCGTCTCGAATATCGGCTTCGGAATGTGTTTATATCGATTGTCGAACGGCGCGTTGACGAGTTTCTTGCCGGCGAAAAAATTTCCGAGCGAACTCTTACCGGCTTTGACCGCTCCGAACACCATCACGACCAAAAATTTTTCGTTCTTGCGAATGAACTCTTTACCCTTGCGATCGGCTTCGACCTTATCTTGCCACGTCGACACCACCGCCCGAAGATTTTCCAGAGATTTTTTCGCGGCTTGAGCGACGGCATCCCGACCGTCCGTCTTGAGCGATTGCGCGGGCTTGAAAACATTATCCTCAAATTTTTTCAGCAGGATCGGAATGCGATCGCTGCGATTGTCGAGCGTCTGAGAGAACGCGTCAAGGTCGTGTTGCATCTTGTCGAGCTTGACGAAGAACTCTTCGACCGTGTTGACGATGTAATTCATTTTAACCGCTCCTTTCAGCGTTTAACTCCAACTCGTCAATGCGCGCGATCATCTGATCGATCTTTGCAAGCGCCGCCTTCTCCCGAGCGATCTCACTGTCGAGCTCGCGCCTCATATCGTCCTTGACGGCGTCGACCACATTTGACGGTTTAGCGTTCGACAGCGAAGAATAATTTTTTTCGTCCTTCAGCTGTCTGATGCGCGCATTGAAGTCCGTCTGCAACGCATTACTCTGCCGTCCGACGTCCGAGGCAAGACGATTGACTTGATTTTGCTTGTCGTTGATCGCGCTGACCATGCCCGCGTCGCCATACTGCCGATGATTGCTGTGATTGCTGTGATCGCTGTAATCCCGATAATCGCTGTAGTCGCTGTGCGTGATGATCACGCCGCCGACGATCAGCGCGCCCGCTATAAATGCCATTGTCCTTGCCCTCCCGTCGTCAATACCGCGCTCGATCGCGGCTGTGCTGATTGCGCAGATCGTTCAACTCGCTCCGCGCGGAGTCGAGCCGCGATTGCGCGTTCCTCAATTGCTGTCGATCGTATCTGTAACTGTCGACCGCCGACTGCACCTTATACAAAAAATCGCGCTGCCGACTTTCGAGCGCTGAAGTCTTTCGCGTGATCTCCTTCTGCAATCGATCGCGCTCGGCGGCAATTTCGATCATCAGCTCCTGTTTCGAGCGCTGGATTCGTTGTTGACGGAGGGCGTGATTTTCTTGGCGCCAGTTACCGACGTTGTGACTGATGAACGTGCGCAATTTGAGGATGCCGCTTTTTTCGATGAGCACCCTTTTATTTTCGGCGCTGCCCTTTTTATATCGAGAGTTGGAGATGAGGAAGACGGGAAAATCCTTGCCGCCGCAATTGCTTTCGATGTCGGAGAGGATTTTTTGTTTGATGGCGTTGACGCCGCTTTCGGACTCGGCGTCGAGGAACGTCAGCGCCAGGCAGAAATGGCTCCAAAAATATTTTTCGCCGAGCACGCCCTTGATAATATTAATGGCGTTGAGCTCGTTGCGCTTGAGTTCGCCCGCCTTGACGGTGTGCACGAAGACGATCATGTTGGCGCGCTTGTAAGCGTTATAGGCTTCAATATCGTCGGATTCTTCGGCGTTGAGCCCGGGCGTGTCGACGAGGTAAACGTCTTGGAGCCATGGTTCTTCCTTCGACACAACGGTTTCGCGGATATCGTTCTCGGCGAAAACGGTCTTATCGAGCAGGGAATTGAACAGCGAACTTTTACCGTGATTCATCGAGCCGACGTTGATGATGAGAATTTTTTTGGAGTCTTCATCGATTGCCGCGAGCTTGCGCCGGAACTCTTCAACATAATCTTTCAACGTTGATCACACCTTTCCTTCTAAAATGACAGCGTATTATAAAAAAAAAAAACGGTTGTCAAGCATTTTTAGGGAAAAAATTTTTTCGACGGCGCGGGCGATTGTGATATAATCGGCGCGGAAAATTTTTGTAGTGAGGCGATGACAATTGAGGGTGGCGTTTTTCGACTCGGGGATCGGAGGCTTGAGCGTGATGCATCGGGCGCTGAGCATGTTGCCTGCGGACGAGTTCATATTTTTCGCGGACGAAGATCATGTGCCGTACGGAGTGCGCTCGCCCGACGAAGTTTTGACGTTGGTCGATGATGCCTTCCGATTTTTGATGACGCTTGACGTCAACGCGGTGGTGGTGGCGTGCAACACGGCGACTTCGGCGGCGGTACGAGAGATGCGTCGTCGATATGATATTCCGATCGTGGGGATGGAGCCGGCGGTGAAGTTGGCGTTTGATCTCTACGGCGCGCGAAAAGTACTGGTGACGGCGACACCGATCACGATCAACGGGGAGAAAATCAAGCGTTTGATCGCTCGGCTCGACCGCGCGGAGTATGTAGAGCTGTTGGCGTTGCCGAATCTCGTTGACTTTGCGGAGCGGCAGGAGTTTGAATCGGACGCCGTTGAAGAATATCTCCGTCGAGCGTTGGCGCCGTATGATCTGAAAAATTTTTCGTCGATCGTCTTGGGCTGCACGCATTTCAATTATTTCAAGGACACGTTGAGGAAAATTTTGCCGTCGAATGTGCGATTTGTGGACGGCAACGAGGGGACGCTTCGGGAGTTGGCGCGGCGCATGAATATAAAACCGTCGGCTCCGCGCGGAAGGATCGGCGTGAAATATTTTTATTCGTGTCGAGCGATCGAAGGAGCGGCGGAGTTGGATCGGATTGAAAAATATTTGCGGAGGCTCGACCGCATGCTCGACATTGATTGATCCCGCCCGAAAATCAATGCGTAATTGGGGCGACGGAAAAAAATTTTTTCCCCACCCACCCG
>CALGGP010000288.1 GCA_937915885.1 uncultured Selenomonadales bacterium
TCCGACGCGGTCAAACGATCGGGATCGTCGGCGAGAGCGGCTGCGGCAAGACGACGCTGTTGAAGGCAATTATGAATATGCAATCGCCGACGTCGGGGCGGATAATTTTTCGCGGCGAGGACATCACGCAATTGACGGGCGAGGCGAAGCGTCAAAACTACCGTCATATTCAAATGGTGTTTCAAGACCCGACCGCCGCGTTCGATCCCAAGATGCACATCAAGGACATCGTTTGCGAGCCGCTGTTGAATTTCGATCTGATCGGAGCCGCCGACGTTGAATCGAAGGCGCGCGAGTTGCTTGCGCAGGTCGATCTGCCGCCCGACTTCGTCAATCGATATCCGCATAATATGAGCGGCGGTCAACGTCAACGTGTAGCGATCGCTCGAGCGCTGGCGCTGGAGCCGGAGATCATTGCTTGCGACGAGGCAACTTCCGCGCTCGACGTCTCCGTCCAAGATACGATCATCAAACTGCTCGTCCGACTGCAACGCGAAAAGGGCTTGACTTACATTTTCATCTGCCACGACCTGGCGCTGGTCAGCCTGTTCAGCCATCGGATCGCCGTGATGTACCTCGGCAATATGATGGAAAAACTTGACGGCGATAAACTTCAAAACGCGCGGCACCCTTACACGCGGGCGCTGTTGAAGGCGGTGTTCTCGACCGATCGATCGAAGAACGAGTACATTGAAATTCTGCCCGGCGACATCCCGAGCCCGCTTGACATGCCCGACGGTTGTCCGTTTCAAAACCGTTGCGTCCGATGTCAAGACCTCTGTCGACAACAGAAGCCGAAGTTTCAAGAGGTCGATGAAAATCATTTTGTCGCGTGCCATTATCCGATTGAATGATTTTGGCGTCGACGGCAGGAACACGCCGCAAATGCGTTGAATTGATCCGCCGAAATACTTTTGGGGGTGGAACGTTGAACGCAAAAAAATTTTTGTCGGCGCTGACGATCGGCGTCGCGCTGATGTCGACGGCAACCGCCGCAAGCCCCGACGATGAGCTGTCGATAATGGCGGCGGAACAACGACGCGACAATTCTCCCGCCGATCCTTACGACCGACCGATCGATCAACCCGTCGTCGAGACGCCCACCGTCACTCAACCGCCCGCTGTCGAAACGCCGAAGGTCGAGCCGAAACCCGAGCCGAAGGTTGAGCCGAAGGTCGAGCCTCCGATTCAAACGCCGTCGACACAACCCGCCGTCGGCATGCCCAATCCGATCGTCTCGTACAATACTTTTGAGGATGTCGTTGACGAGCTCGGCTACGTGCCGCTCTACGTCCCGAAGAACTCCGGCTATACCGTCAATTATCTGTCGATCATCGGAGGCACCGTCGCCGACATTCGATTTAACAAGCGTTGGGAGACGGACTCAAAACTTGCCGTCCGCACCTACAAACGCCCCGCCGGTGAGGAGCTCAAGGATATAAGCGGCGTGCACGGAGTGAAGTGGCGCGTCGATTTGAGCGGCGGCATTCCGATTTATCTGGCGCGCATCAGCGAAAATTCCAATGTCGCGGCGTGGTCGGTCGGGCAATACACCTTCGCCGCCACCGCCGACAATTTAAGTTTCGCCGCGTTCCGCACGCTGGTTTTCGATGAGCTTGTCGACCTTTCGACGCATTATTTCATCGACGTCGATTGAGGGACGGTCATGATCAAAAAAATTTTTCTGATCGCGGCGCTCGGTCTGACGATGTTGACGGCGGGTTGCGCGACGGACGACGACGAGCCCGAGGAAGTTGTCTACGTCTACAGTTGGGGCGATTATCTCGATCCGACGACGCTTGAGATGTTCGAGGAAGAGACGGGCATTCGCGTTGTGCTCGACGAGTTTGACACCAACGAGAGCATGTATCCGCGGGTGTCGGCGGGCGCGGTGCATTACGATGTGATTTGCCCGTCGGATTATATGATCGAGAAGATGATCGGACACGGCTTGCTTCAACCGTTGGATTTCGATCGATTGCCGAACGCGCGAAAATATATCGGGCAAAAATTTTTCGAGCAATCGCGGGCGTTCGATCCCGAAAATAAATATTCGGTGCCGTATTGTTGGGGGACGGTCGGGATCATATACGACACGACGAAAATTGACGAGCCGATTGACAGTTGGGCGGTGCTGTGGGACGAGCGATATCGGAACGAGATTTTGATGCAGGATTCGCCGCGCGACGCGCTGATGGTGCCGTTGAAGTTGAAGGGGCATTCGCTCAACTCGACGAACCCGGACGAGCTCAACGAGGCGCGGGATTTATTGATAGCGCAAAAACCGTTGGTGCAGGCGTATGTGATCGACGAGGCGAAGGACAAATTAATCAGCGGCGAAGCGGCGCTTGGAGTGGTATTCAGCGGCGAGGCGTTGATGATCTCGTTGGAGAATGAGGACATGGAGTTTGTTGTGCCGAAGGAGGGCACCAATTTTTGGATAGACGGTTGGGTGTTGACGCGCGACGCAGAGAATGTAGAGAACGCGCATAAATTTATAGATTTTATGTGTCGACCGGAGATTGCGGTGATCAATTTTGATTATCTCGGGTATTCGACGCCGAATGTTGCGGTGCGGGAGCTCGAGGAGGACGAGGACATAAAAAATTCGCCGGTGGCATTCCCCGATCCCGAGGTGTATGAAGATCAGGAGACGTATAAATACTTCGGCGAGGCGATGGATCGGATTTACAGCGACCTGTGGATTCAAGTCAAAGTCAATTGATTTTGTCCGACGGTTTTTTGGGGGCGACGGAGTGACTGTTAGGTGGGCGCCGCCTGCGCTCCCGCCCGTCGATGTCGGCGCCCAACGGAGGAATCGGTACCCACCCCGCGCAGTCGGCACCCCGAATAACGTCGGCAGTTTTCGGCTCTTAGGCGGTAGCGCCCCGTCCAACGTCGGCAGCCTCCGCCCACGACGGCAGCGCCCCGACCAACATCGCCAGCCTTTACCCGCGACATCAGCGCCCTGCCCAACATCGGCAGCATTGCCCCCGTTGGCGGCGCCCAGCCCACTCGAACAGCGGCGCCCCGTACAACGTCGGCAGTCTTTAATGGATCGGAGCGGAAATAAAATCGCTGCCGCGCAATAAAAAACGCCACGGAAAATCCGCCGCCGCGCCCGCATAATCGACGTTGACTCTCCGCGCGGAGTCGATCTCGACCGCTCGATCGGTCGTTTCAATAAAAATTTCGTCGCCGCATAAGTCGACGCCGTAATGCGCAATCGTAATGCCCATCGCTTGAGTGAGCTTGCCGGGACCGTTGCACAGTTCCCACGGCGATTTTTTATTCCGTCGACGCATCATCAATTCGATCCCGTCCGTCGGCTCGAGCGCGCGAATCAAAACCGCCTCCGGCACGTCGACGACATTAGCCGTCACGTTGAAGCAAATGTGCATGCCGTAAATCATATAGATGTAGGCGCGCCCGCCGTCGGCATATTGAATCTCCGTCCGTTTGGTACGACCCTTGAATGAATGAGCCGCCGCGTCGACCGCGCCCATATATGCCTCCGCCTCGACGATGAGCCCGCCCGTCATGCCTTCCGCCGAGCGATGAATTAATTTCTTGCCGATCAGTTCTCGAGCCACCGTCAAGCCGTCGCGCACATAAAAATCTCTGTCCAACTTCATGTTAAACGCCCCGATAATAATGCCCGTGCGTGATGCCGTCTTCGACGATCGTTTTGCCGACGAACGCCGCGCGGAATTTTTTTATCGTCGAGCGTAATTCTTCCGCCGACATCGCCCGCCCGTCGATCCGCAATCGATCGATCGATCGCAACTCGTCAATCCGATCCGCCATCGACAGCGCACGACTGTTGAGGATATGCGCCCGACAATTTTGATCGGTGACGATCGGAAATTCGGCGCTCATTCGATCGCGCAGGAAAAATTTTTTCCGCTCGCACACTCGATTGCAGCCCGCGAAACTTCCGATCGGGCAATAAAACATGATCATCAGCTCCGCTCGACCGCCCACGATACACTCAATCGGCAGCTCCGCGCGGAGATTTTTTATTTGCTCGAGAGTGAGTTCGGGCGAAAGCGTAACTCCTTCGACGCCGAGATTTTTCAATTGATCGATCGTCGTCGAGTTGAAGGCGATCAACGAGAAGTCGGTGAAGATCGGCAGGCGCGTCAATCGCTTGACGAGGCGGAGCGTCCCGATGTTGTGCACATAAACGCCGTCGGCGTCTTCGACCGCGCGGAGAATTTCTTCGACCGTCGGCTGTTCGGAGTTGCGAATGATGCGCGGTGTGCCGATATAAAATTTTTTGCCCGTCGACCGCGCCCATTCGATCGCCCGTCGATAATCCTCAACCGTCAAAGTTTTATGGTTGAATGTGTCGCCGCCAAAAATTATTCCGTCAACGCCGTCGACCGCATCAAATTTTTCGAGCGCGTCAATCGCCGCGATCAACTGTTGAGCCGATCCTTTCGAACGTCCGCGCGGAACGATCTCCGCCGCCTTCGACGGACGCCGCACGTCGTTCGGTTCGCTGATCGGGCGCATCACATCGCCGTCGACCGCGTCAAACTTTTCGAGCGTGTCAATCGCCGCGAGCAATTGTTGAGCCGATCCTTTCGACCGTCCGCGCGGAACGATCTCCGTTGTCGACGACGGACGCCGCACCTTTATAAATTTCTTCAGCCGCATTTTTTCAAGGAGTTCGATCGCTCTCCGTCGCACGTCGTTCAGTTCGCTGATCGGGATCATCATATCGCCGTCAAGCTCGACCGTCAAACCTTTCAATGCAAACTCCGTCGTGCCGAGCCGCCCGATCTGTTTTTCGAGCAAATTTTTATCGAG
>CALGGP010000289.1 GCA_937915885.1 uncultured Selenomonadales bacterium
TTATATTCTGCAGAGCGGGATTGCGGCCAGGCCCGGACCGGGCTCCAATCCCCGGCTCCAATCCCGCTCTGCAGAATATAGTTTCCAAACCGGAGGAAGTGTGCTATAATAGCGTTCAATAACGGCCTTGAGCCGGCTAGTTGGGGAGGTTTTTGCAATGGCAGAAGAGAGCATGAAGGATTTTGAACAGGAAATCAACGATTCTTTCAAGACAGCGAAAAAGGTCGAGAGCGAGGACAACGGCAAGTGGGATCGCTTTGCGGAGCTGATCGAGACGAAGGAACAGTTCGACGTCAAGATCATCGACGAATTTCGGCTCGAGACGCCTTACGGCACAAGTCCGGTGATGCGCCTGTTCGATGTCGACGGTCGACGAGTGCTGACGTGTCGAATGCACGGCTGGCGCAGCGGAGTCACTCGCGCGGACGCGTCTCGACAAATCTTTTGGATATTCCGCGAGGCGGGCGTCAAAAAAATTTTATCCGAAGGCGGCGTCGGAACGATCAACCGCCTGCTCGATCCTCGCGACATGCTCATTTCCGATGATTACATCGACCTGACGATGCGCAAAGACGTGATGCTCGACGGACGATATCTGCTGATTATGCGCGACGCGCTTTGTCCTTCGTTGCGACAACATCTGTTGACGTCCGCGCGGAAGTGCTACGACGGTCGAATATTCGATCGCGGGGTGTACGCGGCGACGGACGGTCGGCATTTCGAGAGCCCGTCGGAGATTGCGATGTTGAGCGGTCGGGCGGACATCGTCGGTCAAAGTCTCGTGCCCGAAGTTTATCTCGCGCGGGAGATTGGCGCCTGCTACGCAAATCTGTCGTTCGTGGTGAATTACGGCGAAGGCTTGACGCGGGCGTGGTCTCACGACACTTTATCGGATATATTTTTCAACGAGGCAAAAATTGTGGCGCGCATCTTGGTCAACACAATCAAACTGATCGGCGCCGACGACCAATGCGAGTGCCGCGACTTGCGCAAAGAAACTTTGTTGAAGGACGTGTACAACATGGAGTCTGACAAAGGTTGAGCGACAAAAAAATAATGCCGGCACTCCGCGCGGCGTTCCCGTTTACGATCCCGATTATGACGGGGTTTTGTTTTTTGGGAGCGGCGTACGGGATTTACATGAACGTGCTCGGGTTCGGCGTGATGTATCCGACGCTGATGGCGGCGCTGATATTCGGCGGCTCGCTCGAGTTCGTGGCGGCGACGATGCTGCTCGCGCCGTTCGCGCCGTTGCAAACGTTTGCGGTGGCGGTGATGATCCAAGCGCGGCATCTGTTTTACGGGCTGGCGATGCTCGAGCGGTACAAGGGGCTCGGGCTCAAGCGGCAGTATTTAATTTTCGGGCTGTGCGACGAGACGTTTGCAATCAATTATTCGGCGCGGGTGCCCGAGGGCATCGATCGCGGCTGGTTTTATTTTTGGGTGACGCTGCTGAATCAATCGTATTGGGTCGGGAGCGCGCTCGTCGGAGGATTATTGGGCGAAGTGCTGACGTTCGACACCAACGGGCTGGGCTTCGTGATGACGGCGATGTTCGTCGTGATATATCTCGAGCAGTTTTTGATTGAGCGGCGGCACGTGACGGGGCTGATCGGATTTTTGGCGTCGACGGCGTGTCTGATAATTTTCGGGAGCGAATCGTTTTTGATCCCGTCGATGCTCGTAATTTTGATTGTGTTGACGGCATTTCGATCGAGGATAGAGCAATGACATTCACCGAACAGTTGATCACAATCGGGCTGTGCGTGCTGGGGACGTATTTGACGCGGGCGCTGCCGTTTTGGATTTTCAACGAAAAACGCGCCACTCCGAGATACATTCGATATCTGGGTGACGCGCTGCCGTCGGCGATCTTCGCGATGTTGATCGTCTATTGTTTGAAGGACGTAAAATTTTTGAGCGGCACTCACGGACTGCCGGAGCTTTTATCGATTGCGGTGACGATTGTGTTGCACCTTCGATGGCGACAGATGCTGATCTCGATCGCGGGCGGCACTCTCTGTTACATGCTGATTATTTCAGTCGGTTGATGTGAAACGAGCCCTTGATTTTTTCCTTGCGCCTGCAATGCGGACATTCATTGGCGATGATGCCGGTGAAGCCGCAGACGGGGTCGCGGCGCGGTGACGATTGCATTGCACCTTCGCCGGCGGCAGATGCCGATCATTGCAATCGGTTGATGTGGAACGAGCCCTTGATTTTTTCCTTGCGCTTGCAATGGGGACATTCGTTGGCGATGATGCCGGTGAAGCCGCAGACGGGGTCGCGGTCGACGGGGTGATTGATTGAAAAATATCCCATGTCGGCGTCGTGCATGGCGCGGACGAGTTTTTCAAACGCCTTGACATTGCGCGAGGCGTCGGCGTTCATCTCGATGTAAGCGATATGACCGGCGTTGCAGAGCGCGTGATACGGCGCCTCGATTTTAATTTTATCGAGTGCCTTGATCGGGAAATAAACGGGCACGTGGCTTGAGTTCGTCATATATTCTCGATCGGTGACGCCCTCGATGACGCCGAACTTCTCACGATTGGCGCGTTGGAATGAACCGGCGGTAGACTCGGCGGGCGTGGCAAAAGTCGTCCAATTACGACGCTCGAGCTTGGCAAATTCATCTGTTCGATGTCGGAGATGCCCGACGATCTGCAGACCGATCCGTTGAGATTCTTCGGATTGACCGTGATGTTTACCCGTCAACACGACGAGGCACTCTGCGAGCCCGCAAAAACCGATCGAATACGACGCGTGCTTGAGCACTTCGGCAATGGTGTCGTCGGAGGAAAATTTTTCGCTGTCGAGCCAAACGTGTTGCTCCATCAGGAACGGGTAATTATAAAAATGCTTTTTCTCGATGGTCTTCAATCGATGCAGAATGTAATCGTGACTGAGTTCGATGTAGTGATCGAAGAGCTCAAAAAACTTTTCGAGCTTGCCGTCGGCTTCGAGCGCGAGCTTGGGCAAATTGATCGTGACGAAGGCGAAGTTGCCGCGCGAGCCGGACTGTTCGGGACCGTTGAGATTAGCCATCACGCGGGTGCGACAGCCCATCGTCGCGATGCACGAATTATAATCGCCGGGCTTGTAATATTGCAGATTATAGGGCGCGTCGATGTTGACGAAATTCGGGAACAATCTCTTCGCGCTGACGCGGCAGGCTTGAATGAACAGGTCGTAATTGGGATCGGACGGATTGTAATTGACGTCCGCCTTCAATTGAAAGACGCTGATCGGGAAAATGGGGGTCTCACTGTTGCCGAGCCCGGCGTCGATGGCGTTTAGGACTTCGCGGATGACGAGGCGACCTTCGGGCGACGTATCCATGCCGTAATTGATCGAACTGAAGGGGACCTGAGCGCCGGCGCGGGAGTGAAGCGTATTGAAGTTATGAATGAGCGCCTCCATCGCCTGATGAGTTTCCTCTTCGACGTCGACGCATGCCTGACGATAAATTTTCTCCGCCAACTTCCGATCGCCGACTGCTTTTGCGATCTCGTCGACAGCCGACGGATTATTTTTTTCGGCATAACGGCATTGCTCGAAATTAATTTTATCGGCGTTGAAAGACGAATCAAAGTAAACGGCGGCGCGCTGAATTTCCGAGGTTACAGCCTTCTTGAACGACTTGCGAATGCCTTCCGCCATGGCGTAATCGAAAGCGTTGATGGATTGCCCGCCGAACATGTCATTCTGATTGGATTGGATTGCGATGCATGCAAGCGACGCGTAGGATCGGATCGAATTGGGTTCGCGAAGGAAGCCGTGACCCGTCGAGAAGCCGCCGTGAAATAATTTTAGCAAATCGATTTGGCAACAGTTAAACGTTATCAAACTGAAATCTTTATCGTGGATGTGGATCCAGTTTTCCTTGTCCGCGCGAACGAACTCTTCCGGCAGGACGTAGTTGTCGACGAAATACTTTGAACTTTCCGCACCGAGCTTGAGCATAATGCCCATTGAAGCATCGGTATTGATGTTGGCGTTGTCGCGTTTTAGGTCAATGTCCACCGAATCGGCGAAAAAAATATCGCGGTAAGTGTCCATTAACTTTTTCTGCGCGGCTCGTCGTTGAGAATGTTTCTGCCGGTAAACGATGAACTGTTTC
>CALGGP010000290.1 GCA_937915885.1 uncultured Selenomonadales bacterium
CGGCGCGGGGTGGGCATGTCCGTCCTCAGTTGGGCGCCGCGCTCGGGGGTGGGAGCGTCGGCGGCGCCCTAAATAATTTCGATTGGACGGTGGAGATTAAACTATTTTCGACCGGCGCTCCACTTCAAGCCCCAATTGAACGCCCGATCGAGATAACTTTGACTGTCAAAGAACTCGACCACCTTCTCAACGCTGAACGTCGAGCCCGTATTTTCTATCAGCGCGATCCCGCACAACGATTTGTCCGAACCGTACTCGTCCATCCGAACAATAATATCCGGCGAGCCCATGCATTTGACCGTCACAACGCCGTCAGCCTCGCGCCAATTCGCAATCCCTTCGTAGATGAACGTGTAAACCAGAATGCGCTTGATCTTGTCGGCGAATTTGCCGTTGACTCGAATGTTTTCGCCGCCCGCCACCGAGCCCGTCCGATCGTCGCCGTCGAGCGCTATATACGGCGGAGCGTCGAGCGAGCCGAAATTTCTTCCGAGCGCTTGAATCGCGCCTTTCGATCCGTCCTTCAACTCGTAAAGACAGCCCAGATCAAGATCGATGCCGCCGTTCGACGAGCTGCCGAATAAATTCCCCAGGCTGATCGGTCCGCCCGACGAGCTGAAGAATCGATCAAAGACGCCGCCGCCCGAACGCGATTGCGATCGATCGGGTTGCGACCAATTGAGATTGATCACGATCTCGCCGTAGGTGGAGCCCTTCTTTTTGAGATCAACCTTTTGTCCCTTGCGAAGTTCAATCTTCTTCGGCGGCGGAGGATCAATAGGCGTCGGATCATCGGCTCGATCAGTTGAGTGATCGGTGACCGCTCCGCGCCCCATATTCAACGGTCCGCTCCGCTTCGTCGATGTCTTTGTTTTTTTCGACGGGACGGGCGGCGTCGACGGTGGAGGCGGAGGCGTTGGTTCCGAACGTCGAGCGCCTGCGGAATCGTCCTCCGACACGTCCACACCAAAATTTTTGCACAACGCCGCCAATCCTCCGCTGAAGCCCGCCCCTATCGCGTTGAATTTCCATTGCCCCTTGTGCCGATAAATCTCTCCAACGACGATCGCCGTCTCAACTTCAAACTGATCGCCGAGATTGAATCGGATTAATTCTTGACCCGAGCCATCGTCGGCAACTCGAATGTAAGCGTCCTTGACCATGCCGAAATTCTGTCGACGAGTCGCCGCATCGTAAATCGTCGCCGTAAATGCTATCCGCTCAACGTCGGCAGGCACACGACCGAGATCGACGCGTATCTGCTCAACATCGCCCTCGCCGCCCGACCGACTGTCGCCGCTGTGTTCGACCGAATTGCTCTTGTGCTTGAGATTGCCGTAGAACACAAAATCCTCGTCGGATTTGACTTTACCGTTCGCCTGGAGCAAAAACGCCGCCGTGTCCAAATCGACCCGCCGATCCGTCGACCAACCCAGCCCCACCAATATTCGGTTGAGCAACGGATTGTTTTTCGTCAGATCAATTTTTTGCCCCTTCGACAGTTTGATTGCCATCAGTCATCGCCCCGCTTCGATAACGCGCCGAGATCCTTCACTCCGAACATCCTGCAGATCATCGAGAGCCCGCCGCCGGTGCCCGCTCCGATCGCGTTGAATTTCCAATTGCCCTTATGCCGATAAATTTCTCCGACCACCAGCGCCGTCTCATCCGAAAAATCCTCGACGAGATTGAAGCGCACCAATTCTTGACCCGAGCTCTCGTCGACCACTCGAATGTAAGCGTTCTTGACCATGCCGAAATGTTGATTGCGCTCCTTGGCGTCGTAGATCGTCGCGGTGAAATCGATGCGCTCAACGTCGGCGGGCACCCGTCCGAGCTCGACGTGAATCTGCTCGACGTCGCCCTCGCCGCCCGTCTTATTGTCGCCGCCGTGCTCAACCGAATTGCTCGAGTGCTTGAGATGCCCGCAGAATACAAAATCATCATCGCTCTCGATCTTGCCGTCCGCGCGGAGCAGGAAAGCCGCCGTGTCCAAGTCGACGCCCTGATCAGCCGCCCAGCCCAACCCGATCACGATGCGATCGAGCAACGGATTGTTTTTCGTCAGATCGATTTTTTGTCCTCTGGAAAGTTTGATTGCCATTAAAATTACCTCCGAAATATTTTTTTTTGTGGGCGCCACCGACGCTCCCGCCCACGAAGGTTGGCGCCCAACTGAGCCCGTGGTTCCCACCCGCGTCGGCGGCGCCCGATCGATCGGTTGGCGGCGCTCAACCTTTGAAACGATGCCCGTCCGCGCGTCGGCGCCCGAGCCGT
>CALGGP010000291.1 GCA_937915885.1 uncultured Selenomonadales bacterium
CGGCAACGATTACATTTACAGCTCGACGACCTCAGTGACAATCGACGGCGGCGCGGGCAATGATAACATAAGGAGCCTCAACTCGCGCGTGTCGATCAGCGGCGGCGACGGAGCCGATTACATTTACACCGGTACTTTCGGCTATGTGACGCTCAACGGCGGCACGGGCAATGATACGATTATCGGCAGCGGCTCAAACAAAGTGATCCAATATGCGTCGGGCGACGGCAACGATATCATCACCGGCATCACCGCTTACGACACGATCAACATCAGCGGCGGCACCTATTCGACGGTCACGAGCGGCAACGATGTGATCGTCAACGTCGGCTCCGGCTCGATGACGCTCAAGAATGCCGTCGGCAAATCCTACAAAATCAACGGCACGCCGACTCCGACGACGCCGACAACGCCGACCGTTCCGTCCGGCAGTACGACCACCGTCAACTTGACGTTCACTCTCGGCTCGACGAGCTTTACCTATTCGATCGACGACGACACCATGACTTTGAAAGATGCCAACGGTCAAGTCACGCTCACGATCAACGGCGCGTCCAACTTCCTGCGGGCGTATACCAACTCCGCGCTCCCGAGCGGCGACGGCAATTGGTTGTCGGCGATGCCGCTTATCGGCGGGAGCGGCAACGACAAATTTTACGGCACCGACGCCGCCGACACGTTCATTTACAGCGGCGGCAACGATCGGATTTATGATTACGGCGCGGGCGATCGGATCGTGCTCGGGGCGTCGATTGACGGCGTGAAAGTGAGCGGCAAGAATGTCAAGTTGCAGACGTCCGAGGGCAATTTGACGATCAAGAAAGCGGTCGGGCAAAAGTTGACGCTCGTCGACGCGGACGGCGAAGAAACGAAGTATGTGTTTACGAAACAAAACCGTGATCTCGACTCCGCGCGGATTGCGACGGCTGATCAATTGCCGTCGTATTGGTTCGACGAAGATATTGCGACCGATCCGCTCGACGGTCTGATCGATAATAAAGATTTTGCGCTCGGCGTTGACGACGAAGTTTCGCCAAAAGAATTTTTCAAAGCGACGACGGAAATGCTCACGCATTCGACGAGTAAAAGGTGATCGTTATGAGTACTTTGACAGGCTACAACGGCGCTACACTTAAGGGTACCGTCGCCGGCGACGTTTTCAATTACAGCGTCGGCAGCGGCGATGTCACTATCGTCGGGATCGGCGGCGAAGACACCGTTTCAATCGGCGGCTCAATCAGTCGCACGTCCAACAGCGGCGACGATGTTATATTTCAAATCGGCAGCGGCTCTCTCACCGTCAAAAATGCCAAGGGCAAATATCTGAACATCGTCGATGCCAACGGTCGTCACGCGTCAACCGTCTGCGGCGCAAGCTATGCGTATTCGCCTCAAGACGTGATCAAAAGATTTATGCTGTCGCTCGATCAAACTACGCTCTCGGGCACCAAAGCCATTGATGAGGCAGTCCGCGCGGCGTCCTACGGAGCGTATCAGTCAGTCAACGCGTTGGTCGCCGATATGACGCTTGACGCTCAAAATCACGGCGCCGATAATTTTCTTCGCGACGATTGCGGGATCATTCTCGACAACGCCGACACCGGAGCGGTCACGGGTTGGGACATGGGCAATCCCGTCGTCAAGACTGCTCAATCGATCGTTCCCGAGACCGGCACGTTCGACAACTTCAGCGACAACAGTTTTACCGTCAAAGGGCTCACCGTCCGATTGGCGACGGATTTTGCTTCTCTCTCGTCCGATCAGAAACTGATTTGGCGCGGGAACCACACTTGGTGGATCGAACAAGGGCTTCAACTGATCGAAGACTCCTACGGCGACAATTACGGCTTCGGTTCTAACAGCTCCGCTACAGTCAAGGACATGACCGTTGAGTTTCACCCGACGTTGGAGAATGACTTTAGAGCAGATACTTGCTACAACGTCAATACTACTACCGGAAAAAACCAATCGACCATACTAGAGTTTAGCATGAAATATTTCGGCTCGGTGAATGCAGATGATCCCAACGGTTCGGGCGGAAACTCGTCTTTGCCGTTTTATTTCGACAGAACAATCGCCCACGAACTCACTCACGCGGTGATGAATAACAACATCCGTTATACTAATCTTACCCCGTTGTACATCAAAGAAGGCATGGCTGAATTTACTCACGGCTTGGACGACCAAAGCGCCTATGATATACGCGCGCTCGCCGCTAATCCCGTTAAGCTCAAAAATGTTTTTGTCGGCGGCGACACAAGCGGGATTTATTCACCGGAGTATGCGGGCGGATATATTCTGTTGAAGTATCTCTCGAAACAGGCGGCGTCGTTTAATGATGAAGCTGTCAACGTTCGCAACGATCTCGACGGCGCTCAAATTATCGGCAGTGCGCTCAACGATTCGATTCGCAACGGCGGAGCGCGGACGACAATCACCGGCGGCGCGGGCGCTGATTCGATTGACAATTACATAGCGGCAATCCGCGCGTCGATCTATGGCGGGGCGGGCAATGATACCATTGACAACAGCGGAGCGCGGACGACGATTTACGGGGGCGCGGGCTCGGATTACATTCTCAATCGCTCGACGGCGACTGTCACCGCGATCTATGCGGG
>CALGGP010000292.1 GCA_937915885.1 uncultured Selenomonadales bacterium
AAGGAGCGCCACCGATCGTGCGGGGCGCCGCCGGCGCGGGTGGGAACCTCTTCCATAATTGGGGCGCTGCCAATGGAGGGTGGGTGCGGCGGCGGCGCCCCATATGAAAATAAATTTTAGGGGGCTTATGATGAAAAAAATATATTTGGTGGGCGCGGGACCGGGCGACGCCGGACTGTTGACAGTTAAGGCGCTCGAGATTTTGATGCGCGCCGACGTCGTCATTTACGATCGGCTCGCCGACGAATCGATACTCGAGTACATAAAACCGTCGGCGGAAAAAATTTTCGTCGGAAAATCGGCGGGCAATCATTCAATGCCGCAATCCGACATCAATCAGCTTTTAATCGATCGCGCCGTCGACAATAAAATCATCGTCCGATTGAAGGGCGGCGACCCGTTTGTGTTCGGGCGCGGCGGCGAAGAGGCTCTCGCGCTCGCCGAAAAAAATATTCCGTTCGAGATCATTTCGGGGGTGACGTCGGCGATCGCCGTTCCCGCTTATGCCGGAATCCCCGTCACGCACAGAGGAATAGCCACGTCGTTTGCGGTGATCACCGGTCACGAAATGGACGACGAGCGCTCCAACATTCGATGGGAAAAACTTTCTACAGCCGTCGACACGCTGATTTTTTTGATGGGCGTCGCGAATATCGGACGGATCACTCAACGGCTGATTGACAACGGGCGTGATCCGAATACTCCAGCCGCCGTCATAAGATGCGGCACTCGGATCAATCAAAGGACGCTGATCACGACGGTCGAAAGCGCGGCGGTCGATGTCGAGCGCGAAGGAATCACTCCGCCCGCGATTTTTATTGTCGGCAACGTCGTCCAACTTCGCGATCGCTTGAATTGGTTTGAGACGCGACCGCTATTCGGCAAAAAAATCGTGGTGACGCGGGCGCGGGCTCAAGCGTCGGAGTTGACGCGGAAGTTGAGCGATCTCGGCGCCGAATGCATTGAACTGCCGACAATCAAAATCGTTGAGCCGACGGACAATTATGCGTCGCTGGATCAAGCGCTTGATAAGATCGCGTCGTTCGATATAATAATTTTTACGAGCATCAACGGCGTGGAGAAATTTTTCGAGCGGTTTATCGAAAAGCGGCTCGACGTTCGCTCGATCGGAGCGAAATTGGCGGCGATCGGCTCGTCGACGGAGCGGGCGTTGAAATTGCATGGGCTGATTGCGGATTACGTCCCGGGCGAATTCCGCGCGGAGGCGCTGATAAAATTATTGAGCAGCAAAGTTGACGGGAAGAAAATTTTGATCGCTCGAGCCGAGGAGGCGCGATCGATCTTACCGCTCGAGTTGCGAAAGTTGGGCGCCGAGGTGGAAGTGGCAGCGGCGTATCGAACGGTGAGTGCGGTCGAGAAAAAAATCGATCTCGACGGCGCCGATTGGATCACGTTTACGAGTTCGTCGACGGTGAAAAATTTTGTGGCGGATTTCGGAGCGGAGATACTGTCGAAAACAAAAACGGCGGCGATCGGACCGATTACAGCCGACACGTTGAGATCATTCGGGATTGAGCCGACGGTCGTGGCGGAAAAATTTACGATCGACGGCTTGATCGATGCGATTGTTAACAAAAGGAGCATAGCGCATGAGCAGTACGGTTGAGGAGAAAGATATTCGGCTCATCGTCGACGGTCTCAACGAGTTTATTGATCGCGTCGAAAAAGATCAGACGCTTGATATCGATGCAATGAAAAATTTCATGGAGCCGATTTTCGAGCAAGCGGGCTATCGCGATCTCGTTGACGCTTCTGACGGTTGGAAAGATTTTAATGTGCTGATTTTGCATGAGGCGGGCGCGGGCGATTTTATCACGATGAGCGCCGGCATCCGCGAAATTCGCCGCGCCTGTCCGACCGCGCACATCACGATGGTTGTCAGTCAAAACGCCGGCAACCTCGCCGAATTTTGTCCGCACGTCGACGAGCTGATCGTCGAGGGATTTATTTTTCGCGGCGCAAATATTTCTCGTCACTCCGTCCGCCCCGAACATCTTGCCGGAATGCTCCGCGTCCTTCTCGCCATTGCCAAGAAACTTTTGCGTCGACGTTATGACATCGCCTTTTCCGGCATGTACAGCGCGCCGACCACTCCGATTCTCGCGTATATGGCAGGCGCGCGTCAACGCATCGGTCACAGATTCGGCTCGTGGTCTAATTTCTTCACCGACATTGCACGATGCGAAGGCAGTCACGCCGCCGATAAGATGCTCAGCTACGTCGAACACCTTATCGGCGAACGCATCACCGACCGTCATTTGGAAGCGTGGTTTTCAAAAGAAGACCTCGCCACCGTCAACGGCTTGATCCCGCCGCACAAAAAATTGTTTGCGCTCGGACTTGGCGGCGGGTTGGCGAAAAATCATTATCCGCCCGAATCCTACGCAAAATTCATCAACATTATGCTCGAAAACGATCCCGACTTGAAATTTATTCTGCTCGGCGGTCCCGACGATGCCAAGGACGGCGCGTTGGTTACGTCGAAGGTCGACGGCGCGCGTGTGGTCGATTTGACGGGCAAAATTTCTTTTCGACAGACGGCGGCGGCGATCAGTCTTTGCGACATTTATATCGGCAATGACACCGGCTCGACGCATCTTGCCGCCGCGACGCAGACTCCGCTCATTACGGTTCACTGCTTCCCGATTGAACTTTTGCCGAGCAGCAATCTCAATCGTTGGTATCCTTACGAGGTGCCTTCGGTGGTGGTGTGTCCTTCGCGCGCCCTGCCGGAATGTCGCGACTCGAAAAATATTCGCGGTTGCGCGCAAGGCAGACCGCATTGCATCACTCAGATCACGCCGCAAAATCTTTTCGACGCGTATAAAGTTTTGCTTGAGCAGATCGAGCGCGGCAATAAAAAATATGTGCTGTTCGATCCCGAAAATTATTCCGGCGCGATCGAGGACGCGGACGTTCGACGGGTGGTCGACGGCTTTGAAGAGTATATCGCGCACGTCGAGAAAACGCAGGAGTTTAAATGCGATGAGATGATGACGCGGATGGAGCCGATCTTTTTGCAGGCGGGCTATCGACGCACGCCCGATGGTCGCAATCCGCCCGCATCGAACATTATAATCGTGCACGAGTCGGCGGCGGGAGATTTTATAGCGATGTCGGCGGCGATTCGCGAGATTCGACGCGCATATCCGTCGGCGCACATCACTTTGATCGTCAACACCCGCGCGGAAAATCTTGCCGAGCTCTGTCCGCACGTCGATGAAATTATCGTTCGGCGTTTCGTGCTCGACAACGGTCAGGCATTGCAGTCGGCGCGCGACGACATCACCAACATCATAAAAAAGTTGAGATTTTATTTGGAGCTGGCGAAAAAATGTTTGACGCGGCGATATGATATTTGCCTGTCGCCGATTTACGGCAGTCGACCGTCGACGGTATTGCTGTCGTATTTTACGGGCGCGGCTCGACGCATTTCTCATGATCGCGGATTGTGGAGCCCGCTGTTGACGGATTTTGTCAATCAGAGAGGCGTCGGCACTCACGCCGTTGATAAATCGTTGAGCTATGTTGAGCATCTGACGGGCGAGCGCATCAAAGAGCGGCGCATGGAAACGTGGTTTGATCAAAATGATCTCGACGCAGTGAAGGCGCTGATGCCGTCGACGAAAAAAATTTTTACGATCGGCGTCGGCGGTCTCACTCGAAAAAATCATTATCCGCCGCAATCGTATGCGGAGCTGATAAATTTGATCTTCCGCGCGGAGCCGGAGTCGGGTTTTGTGTTGTTGGGCGACGCGAACGACGGCGCGGAAGCGAAAATAATTTCAGAGAGCGTCGACGGCGCGTCGGTGATCGATTTGACGGGCAAGACGACGTTTCGACAGACGGCGGCGGCAATCAGTCTTTGCGACGTTCATATCGGCAATGACACCGCGACGATTCATCTTGCGGCGGCGCAAAAAATTCCCGTGCTGGCGATTCACTGTTTCCCGTTGGATTTGGGACGGACAAGCCCGAACCTGCAATTTTGGTATCCGTATGAAACTTCGTCGGTGGTGGTGTGTCCATCGAAGGCACTGCCGGAGTGTCGAGAGTCGAGAGATAATCGCGGGTGTCGCGCGCGCGGACCGCACTGCATCACACAAATCACGCCGCAAAATTTATTCGACGCGTATAAACTTTTACTCGAGCGGATCGAGGTCGGAGATGATCATTACGTCCTGTTCGATCCCGAGCGAGATTCGGGCGAACGATCGGACGTTGAGCGTGTGCTCGACGGTTTTGAAAAATTTATCCGTCGGACGCAGGAGACTCAACATTACAGTTCGCCCGGCATGAAAAATTTCATGGAGCCGATTTTTGAGCGCGCGGGTTATCGTAATCCGTCGACGGACGAGCCGAAAAATATTTTGATACTGCACGAGTCGGCGGCGGGCGATTTTGTTTCGATGTCGCCGATGATTCGAGAAGTCCGACGCGTTTACCCGAAGGCGCACATTACACTTGTTGCTTGTGATCGAACGGGCGGTATCGCCGAACTTTGTCCGCATGCTGATGAAGTCATTATTGATCCTTTCGTGCTTGAGAGCGGCGGACGCATTCAGTTGACGCGCGATGACATCACCAACATCATAAAGAAGTTGCAATTTTTCTCGGAGTTCGTGACGAAATTTTTGGATCGGCATTACGACCTGTGCTTTTGTCCGACGTACGGACCACATCCGGCGGTATCATTGCTCGCTTACATGTCCGGCGCCGCGCGGAGGATATCATACGATCGCGGGCTGTGGAGTCCGCTGCTGACGGACATCGTCGATCTGAAGGGCGTCGGCACTCATGCCGCAGATAAAGTGCTGAGTTGCCTCGAACATCTGATCGGAGAACCCGTCAAAGATCGACGCCTGGAAACGTGGTTCGATCAAAAAGACATCGATGCAGTTCGAGCGTTGTTGCCGACGGCGAAAAAATTTGTCGCAATCGGGTTGGGCGGTCTGTTGGCGAAAAATCATTACCCGCCGCAATCCTACGGCGCGCTGATCAATTTGCTCGCGTCGGAGAATGACGATGTCCGATTCATTTTGCTTGGAGGCTCGAGCGAAAACGGCGACGCAAAGCTCGTGACGGAAGAAGTCAAGACGGATTGCGTGATCGATCTGACGGGCAAGACGACGTTTCGACAGACGGCGGCAGCGATCAATCTCTGCGACGCTTATATCGGCAACGACACCGGTACAGCTCATCTTGCGGTGGCAGTTCAGACTCCAGTAGTGGTAATTCATTGCTTCCCGTTGGATTTAAATCGACCGAATCCGAATTTGCAGTTGTGGTATCCGTACGGCGTGCCTTCGGTGGTGGTATGTCCTTCGCATGCGCTGCCGGAGTGTGTCGGCTCAAGAGATATTCGCGGTTGCGCCGTCAACAGACCGCACTGCATCACGCAGATCACGCCGTCGGACATGTTCAACGCCTATAAAATTTTGCTCGATCGCGCCGCCGAAGGCAATAAAAAATATGCGCTGTTCGATCCCGAGAAAGGAGTCGTTTAATGAAAATGAAATTGCGTCCGCGACGCTTGAGGCTGAATGAAAATATCCGCGTGATGATCCGCGAGACCATTCTCGACGTCAAGGATTTTGTTTATCCGATCTTCGTCGTGCCGGGCTCGAATGTGCGCGAAGAAATTCCGTCGATGCCCGACTGCTATCATCTCTCCGTCGATAACGCCGTCGAGCTTGCAAAAAAAATCGCCGACCTTGGAATCCCCGCCGTTGAGATTTTCGGCTTGCCCGAGTACAAAGATGAGATCGGCTCGAGCGCATGGGATATGAACTCCCCCGTCCAACGCGCGATCAACGCCATCAAAAGCGCCGTGCCGGAGCTGATCATCGTCGGCGACGTGTGCTTGTGTCAATATACGAGCCACGGACATTGCGGCTGCCTCGTCGATCACTACGTCGACAACGATCGCACGCTCGAGCTCCTGTCGAAAGTTGCCGTAAGTCAAGCCGAGGCGGGCGCCGACATCATTGCGCCGTCGGACATGATGGACGGCAGGATTGCGGCGATCCGCGCGGCGCTCGACGATAAAAATTTTATCAACGTCTCGATTATGAGTTATGCCGTCAAATATGCGTCGGGATTTTACGGTCCGTTCAGAGACGCCGCCGATTCCGCTCCGCAATTCGGCGATCGCAAACAATATCAGATGGATCCCGCCAACATTCGAGAGGCGATGAAAGAAGTCGCGCTCGATCTAGACGAAGGCGCGGATATAATCATGGTTAAGCCGGCGATGGCTTATCTCGACGTCGTCTCGAAAGTCCGCGCGGAGATCGATCGTCCCGTCGCCGTTTATAACGTGAGCGGCGAATATGCCATGATCAAAGCCGCCGCCGCCAACGGTTGGATCGACGAGCGTCGGATCGTGATGGAAACGTTGACGTGCATGAAACGCGCGGGCGCCGATATCATCATCACCTATCACGCGCCGGACGCCGCGCGCTGGCTCAACGGTTGAAATTTAAAAGGCTCCGACACTCGCGATGAGCGCCGAAGCCTTTTTTTTGATCAGATTTTATGCATCACATCAAAAATATCTTGGTGCTGAGTTTTTATTTGGACGCCGATCTCTTCGCCCTGCTCGTGCAACGCCTTCTGCAGGTCGACCAGTTTGATCGTGCTCTCGCTCGCCTCCGCCAACAGGATCATGTTAAAAAATCCGTCCATGATGTTCTGATTGATGCTCAATATGTTTACGTTGTTGTCGGCAAGAATTTTCGTCACCGCCGCGATGATCCCAACGCGATCCCGTCCGACAACCGTCACTACCAATTTCATTGCTCGAGCCCTCGAATCAATTCGCCGCAACCGGCTCGGCAGCGGGAGCATTTTCCTCCGCCTCGATCACTTCATTGATCGCCGCTACCAACTCGTCGGGATCGATCCCGTGCACCAGACAACCCTGCTCGATGTTCTCAAAGCGCGCCGCGTGACAGCCAAAGCAGCCCATGCCCGCGTAGAAGAAAATCTCCGCCGTGTAGGGATATCTCTGCACCACATCGAAGATGCTCATGTCCTTGGTGACTTTCATCTCGGCGCCTCCGATCACTTGCGCAGGTTGAGCTTGGCGATCAACGCGCGGTAGCGCTCGATGTCGATCCGATTGAGGTAGCTCAACAGGCGGCGACGATGTCCGACCATCTTGAGCAATCCGCGGCGCGAGTGATGATCCTTCTTGTGCACCTTCAGATGCTCCGTCAGATAGTTGATCCGCGCGGTCAAGAGCGCCACCTGCACTTCGGGCGAGCCCGTGTCGCCGTCGGTGCGCGCGTGATCCTTAATGATTTTTTCTTTGTCTTCTTTAGTCAGCATATAAATCTCCTTCCGTCGTCGGCGAAGTGAACGGCGCTGAATCGTTGCACCGCGCGGACGAGCTTCAAAATCTCACGGATTGTATCACAGCCGATTGCCGCCGTCAATATTTTTGTCCCGCCCGCCCTTTGCTCACTTCGTTATTTATAAAAATGTATATGGGCGCCGCTGCCGCTCCCGCCCACCAAGCGCGGCGCCCCGTCAATCGCGCTCGGCGTTAAACCAATCGGCGGTTCGGTTCCCGTACCGTTGGCGTCCCGCCCAAGAACAGACGATGCCGATAACGGGCGGACGATGCCGACAACGAGCGGGGCGCCGTCGACAACGGCTGGCGCCACCGACAACGGGCGGACAACTGCCGACGTTAGAGCGGGCGCCGCCAACAACGGTCGCGAGCTGCCGACGACGGGCGCGAGCGCTGCCGACAATGCGGGTGCTGTCGAAAACGGGCGGGCACTTCCAACAACGGTCGGGCGGGCGCCGCCGGCGCGGGTGGGAACCTCTGTCACAATTTGGGCGCCGGCTCCGTGGGCGGGAGCGCTGGCGGCGCCCCATCGTTCGTTGCCCCGAAGGTTAATAGGCGATAGCCTGTTGAGGGCGGGATTATATTACTTTCATCGTCGGAAATAACAACACGTCGCGTATCGACGCCGCGTCCGTCAACAACATCACCAGCCGATCGATCCCAATCCCGAGCCCGCCCGTCGGCGGCATCCCGTACTCGAGCGCCCGTATAAAATCTTCGTCCATCACGTGTGCCTCGTCGTCGCCCGCTTCCCTCTGCTTCAATTGATCTTCAAAACGTCCGCGCTGATCGATCGGATCGTTGAGCTCCGTAAAACCGTTCGCCAGCTCCCGACCGAACACAAAGTACTCGAATCGATCGGTGATGCGCGGATCGTCGGGATTGCGTTTCGCCAACGGCGAGATTTCCGTCGGGTGATGCGTGATGAATATCGGTTGAATCAGCGAGTCTTCAACCTTCTGCTCGAACGCCGCGTTCAATATCCCGCCGATCCCGTGCCGCTGCTCGTAAGCCACGCCGATCGAATCTGCCATCGAACGCGCCTCCTCAACCGTCGCGCACGACATGAAATCCGCGCCCGTTGCATTTTTGACCGCGTCATTCATCGACAGCCGCGGCGTGTGCTCGAGATCGATCTCCGTCCCTTGATAGGTGAATTTCGTCGAGCCGAGCACCTTCAGCGCCGCCTCCCGAACAATCCCTTCCGTTATGTCGATCAAATCCCGATAATCGCCGTACGCCTGATAAATTTCAACCGTTGTAAACTCCGGATTGTGCCGCGTGTCCATGCCTTCATTACGAAACACCCGCCCCAACTCGTAGACGCGCTCGAATCCGCCGACGATCAGTCGCTTCAAATTTAATTCCGTCGCGATCCGAAGGTACAGCTCCGCATCAAGCGCGTTGTGATGTGTCGCGAACGGTCGAGCCGCCGCTCCGCCCGCTATCGTCGACAGCACCGGCGTCTCAACTTCGATGAAGCCGCGCTCGTCGAGATATTTTCGCACCGACTTTATAATTTCCGTACGCTTGATGAATACGTCGCGCACCTCGGGATTGACGATCAGATCGAGATAACGCTGCCGATATCTGATCTCAACATCTTTCAGCCCGTGGAATTTTTCAGGCAACGGTCGGAGCGATTTGCTCAACAGATCGAAATCCTCAACTCGAACGGTTAATTCCCCGCGCTTTGTTTTAAACGGACGCCCGACGATCCCGATGATGTCTCCAATGTCGAGCAACTTAAACTGCGAATATTTTTCTTCGCCGAGCACGTCGAGCTTAAAATATATTTGAATCGACCCCGTTCGATCGTTGAGCACTCCGAATGATGCTTTGCCATGACCGCGAATCGCCATCAGACGCCCCGCCAGACATACTTCATTGCCTTCGTCTTCGCCCTCGAGCGTCGAATACTCCGCGCGGATTTGTTGAGCGTTGTACGTCGTCTCATAGCGCTTGCCGAACGGTGCCACGCCCTTATCCTCGAACGCCTTCATTTTTTCATGCCGCACTCGAATCAATTCATTCTCGTCGACAATCGTCGGCGTCTCATTATTTTTTTGCGCCATATATTTTCCTCCAAAATTTTTTTGCGCCGCCCGCGCTCCCCTCGCCCGCCCGCGTCGGACGGCGCTCGGTCATTGTTAGAGACGAAGGCGCCGACAATGCGGGTGGGAACCTCCGACACAATTTGGGCGCCGTCATTGACGGGCGGGGGCATTGGCGGCGCCCACATAACCGTCACTCTGCTCAGCTTTTGATCTCGACGATCTCGTATTTGATCACGCCGATCGGCGCGTGCACGTCGACTATCGCTCCGACCTCCTGATGCAACAACGCCGCCCCCAACGGCGACTCGTATGATATTCGCGCCTCGTCGGGGTCCGCCTCCGTCGAGCCCACTATCATGTACGTCTCCACTTCGCCCGTCTCCAGATCGCGGATCACTACCGTCGAGCCCGGCTTGATCAGACTGCTTACTTCTTCTTCGATTATCTCACAGTTGCGCAGCTTCGCCTCGAGATCAAGTATCTCGCCTTCCAAAAAGCCCTGCTCGTTTTTCGCGTCCTCATACTCCGAGTTCTCACTCAGATCGCCCAGCGCGATCGCCGCCTTCAATCGATCCGCCACTTCGATCCGCCGCACGCTCTTCAAATGCTCCAGCTTCGCCGCAAGTTTGTCGTAGCCCTCTTGCGTCAACATCACTTTTTTTTCTGTCAAAGTTATTGCCTCCAATCATTTTTTCTTCGATATAAATTCGCCGTCGACGAACAACCGAAATTCCCCGGGCACCGTCGGCGCCCACGTCGGGATCGGCTCTCGCCCTCCGAAAAATTTTTTCGACGGTCGCCATCGTTCATATCCAACGCGGTGCATCGCCACCAACGACTTTACATCAGTTTGCCCGACAAATTCTCGCGCGCCCAATTCTTGAGAATCCTCCAAGCGTCCGTCGATCGGGAAAAACGCTATGTCCGCCTCTAAATTTTTCAGCCGCGCCATCTGCCTCAAAAATATTTTTTCCGCCAACCGTCGGTTCTCGTCCGTGTCGCCGCTCCAATGCCACCAATTGAAATCGCCCGCGTGAAATATCCGCGCCCCGTCGTCGAGCTCCACCAAAAACGATACGCCCACGTCCGTCGAATCATACGTCCACACGTGCAGATGCTCATCGCTCCACTCCGTATAGCGCTTCATATACACGATATTATTCTGCGGAAACATCTTGACGCGCTTCGTCCGACGCAAATCACTGCTGAAAATGTAGCGCGTCGTCTGATGCGCGTACGCTCGAATATGCGTCCCGAAGTGGTCAAAATGCGCGTGGCTCACGAAAATATACAACCGATCAAAATCCCCGCCGTCGATCGCTCGATCGCCCGCCCCCGACGGATCATCATAGTCGTCGAACAGCAACAGCGTCCGCCCTTTGCGAACCATAAATCCGCTGTTGAGCAAGTATGTCAGTTCCAATAATGATTCCCCATTTCCAAGTTTGCGTTGCACATTAAAAAAAATGCCGTCGACGGCAATTTTACCAGAGGTTGTCAAGCAGGCTCAACGGACTTCGATGCTTCTCGGCGGCTTGCGTGTTTTTGGCTTTCGAGGACGCCGCCGACAATCCGCCCGTCCGCTCCACCAATTTAAACAGCTCCGTCGCAATCCGATTGATCTTCTCGAACTCCTCTTCAACGTCGTCTATATTATGCTTGTCGCTCTTATTGACGAACTCGAGCGCCATCGAAAACATTTCTTTCGACAGCGCCTCGTTCTGCTCGGCGCTCATCGACGGGATTTTTTTATAATGATGTTGGACGCAACCCGTTCGCAACTCCGACGTGATGATGTAGCGTCGCACCTCGCCGTAGACGCGCTCGACATTTTTTTTCGCCTCGTCGAGAATTTCCGTCGCCCGCTCGATCACATCCTTTTGATCTTCCTCGCCGACTTTGCGCTCGTTGAGTTTTTTCTTGAGCTCGTTCATCGTGAGGCTGATGCACTGATATGTGCTCTTTTCGGATTTGTCGAGGAATTTTACCTTGCTGAGCGATCGTTTGACGCCCGTCCCCGACGCCTTTGCGTTGATGAAGTCGACCAGTTTTCGATTGGTCGGAACGACGCGTTCAATCGAATTGTTAATGGGTCTGAGCCATTCCTTGATATCCTTCTCCAACATTTGGATCGCTCCTTCCGACGATTGATTAATGATTGAGCGCGGGGTCGGCGGCGTGACAGGCTTTGAAGGCGGCGGCGCGGTCGAGGCAGGTAGCGCACTTGCCGCAGGGCGTCTTGCCGTCGTCGTAACAGCTCCACGTCAATTGATAGGGAACGCCGATCGAGAGCCCGAATTTGACGACGGCGGCTTTATTGAATTTGACGAATGGGGCGACGACCTTGACGCGGTTGTAGGTGCCGACGAGGATAGCGCGGCTGATGGCGTCGACGAACTCTGCGCTGCAATCGGGATAAGCGCTGATGGCGGCGTCGTCGGCGTGCACTCCGATATAAAGTTCGATGGGCTCGTCGCCGTCGAAGAAGCCGTCGGCGAAAGATGCCGCCATCGACAACATCAGACCGTTGCGAAACGGGACGTAAGTAGAAATTTTTTTATTGCCTGCGGCTTGACGGGCGTAGGACGAATGCTCGAGGCTCCGCGCGGAATTTTTGAGAAGAGCGGAGTCGGAGGCTTTGAAGAGGGAGGCGGCGTTGAATTCGTGATGGTCGACGCCGTAATGTTGTGCGACGGCTTGAGCGGATTGCAATTCGCGTTCGTGACGTTGCCCGTAGTAGATGGAGACGGTGGTGACGTTGGCGCTTGAAAATTTATCGACGGCGAGTCCGAGGCAAGTGGTAGAATCGATGCCGCCGCTGGAAAGAATAACTGCCTTCAATTTGTTTCCTCCGAAAAATTAATTGACGGATTTTTATATGGGCGCCGCCGTCGCCCCCGCCCACGGAGCTCAGCGCCCAACTTATGGAGCGGTACCCACCCGCGACGGCGGCGCCCCGCCCGTTGAAGGTTCAGCCTTCGACCGTTAAGGGCGGCTCTTTTCGTTCCCAACGCGCTGCTTTGTAAGGGGCGGGCGGAAACATCAGCGATCCGCGTCGGCGCCTGCCTTCGACCGTGAGGGGCGGCGCCTTTCGTTCGCAACGCGCTGCTTTGTAAGAGACGGGCGAAACGTCAGCGCCCGCAACGGCGCCCCGCTTTTATTTGAAAAAAATTTTTTCATGGGCGGGTGGGTGG